>JAYUFG010000549.1:0-8634 GCA_043738845.1 Planctomycetaceae bacterium | reverse complement strand
GATCACTTCCTCGGGCGTGTTCGGCCCGCCCATCAGAAACTCTCCAGCGGGAACGAGGACCAGTTTTTGGCCGATCGCGTTGGTGACTTCTTTTGGCGCGGGGGCAGCCCGTTTTTGGGCGACCACGACGGGGCTATTTGTCACGGGTGGAAGTTGTTTTTCAGCGACCGGTTCCGCTGCGAAGGCGTGCCAGATGAAACTGCCAAACAGACTGACACCGAGCAAAGAAACACAAAACCGACCCATCCCGCTGACGGGAATCCAATACGAGGTGCGCATGATAATGCTCCTGGAGAAAAAACGGTGGGGCCTAAAATAGGGAGCGGGAAGGAAACTTGGCGAGCTTGGGCGGGAGAAGAAACTCGACACCTTGGTTGTACTCAGAACGAAAAGAAATTGCAAGGATTTTCTGGGCGGATCACTTTCACCGCGAGACATTGCCACCGCGAAACATTTTCATCGGGAGAGGCAAGCGAGGGGCGTCAGCCCTGTTCATTCCAAAACAGCAAGTGAATTCGATCCTCACGATCCCATCTCCGTCACTTCGTGTGCGGCTCTTCTTGTGAACCGGATTTCTCACCGGTGTGGCCAGCGATGAAAATCTCGTTGGCTCGCAATTCAAGTGTGTCAATGTGCCAGACCTGCCGCTGACCTTCGCGCGGCGTGGGCGATAGATAGGCGACCGGATCGCCGTCGAGTTGTCGCCATCGCAAATCCCATTCCGATTCCGTGGCGGAATGTGTCAGTCCATCCACGATTTTCTTAATGCCAATGGGGACGGCACCGGCCCGCAAAGCTCTGATCCGAATCGCGATGGTGTCGGGTCGATCTTTGGGCAGGAAGATGTCTGTTTCAAGTGAAATGACCGACTCGCCAATATCACCGGCATATCGTGCGGCAATGGTCAGCTTGCCCGGCTCGATGGCAACGCGGGGATCACTCATCGAAGGAGGAATTGATTTTGGATGATTTTGGGGAACATCGACCGCGAGCCAGCCGTTAATTTGTTCGGCTGTGAAGACGGCTTGCCACTGGCCCGATTTGCGTTGCAGGTCGCTGGTCAAAGCGGCGGTGTTGCGCAACATTTGATTGCTGGCGGGCCGCAATGTCTCCGGCGGAACGAAGACCGTCTTCGAGTAAAAATCCGGCACACGATGCAACGCCCACCAGACCCACGTTCCACCAGCGAGCAAGACCGCCACGACGACGAGAATCATCAGGAGCAGAATGCGACCAGATCGGTTCATGCTTCGGTATCCAACGCCACTGGGGCGATTTGTAAACAATTTTCGGCAACCTCAAAATAAATAGTAGAAGACTAACCATCGTTGCGTCAATGGAGCCTGGGCGGTTTAGGTCAGGCAGGTAGCCGTCGTCAGTGCGTGCGTCAACTGGGCTTGGCTCGTGGTGACGTAGCTGCGGGCCAGATCGGCCGCCCGTTGCTGGGCGTAGACCGTGGCGGCTGACTCACCAAAATGCCAATCGCCACCATGCTCTTGCGATGAGGCAAGCCAGATCAGGTACAGCAGGATGGCAAGTTCGCGTTTCATATCGTCTTCCACTTCGATCCAAAAGCTGGCTGGCACCCGCGTTTCGTCGGGGGGCCAACCGGCCAGTTCAATCATTTTCTGTCGGTGTTTACTCGATAAACGGCTGATTCGGGCCGCAAAACTGTTTTCCCAGGTGGTTCGGTCGGTAAGTTCCATTACGGATAAAGCTGCTGCAAAATAGCCCGCGCTTCTTCGGTTGTTTGTACCGATTCCAGGGCTGCGGAAATCGCGGATCGCTTTACTTTTTCAGAACTTCGTTCGATAATAGGTGAAGTACCATTTCCTTCATCCGCAGTGAATGCCCGGTTCGCAATCGGGAGCGTCTTGGACGTGCCAGTTCTGGCGGTGTCGGAAATGGTACTTTCATTTAGGTTTGTTTTCGGTGCTTTCGCGATTCCAGAAAACCCGCTCTTATAGGAATCCGCCGAGAACTTCTGAACGCTATGGACTTCGATTGTTCCATGTCTTGGGTGGACTTCTTCCACAACGAGAATATGTCCGTTGATTTTTTTCACAAACGCAATCTTGTCGCGACCCGCATTATCAGCACCTAAATAATGCACTTCAGTTGGATTGTGGATGACGTTTGGTAAAAATGCCAAATCTTGCTTGGTAACGGGGAGTTGTCCCTTGCGGAATTCTTCTCCATGTTCGTTGAAAACATGAGCGACAATACCTCCGCTCAAACTATGAACGTAATCTCCGCTAATTTCTTTGATCCCCGTAGCAGTGCGAAGTTTATGCGCGGCCGAATCATCCACAAATGCAAAATCAGTTCTCTTTCCGGTATGGTCTTTGTGTGGATTGGCCCTCACCTCATCCACCAACGATTCAATGTTGCCGTGGGTGGGTGCCGTTGTTTGAGTTCGCTTTCCCAGCCCCGACCCCTTCTCATACCGACCGCTTCCTTCACCACCTTCCATCACCGGCGTGCTGGGGGTCTCTGGCGTCTGTGGAACAGCACCACCCTTCGCTTGCGGCTTGGCACCTTGTTGTTTCTGCACGTCGTAATCGAGTCCGACCTCTTCGGCCCACGTCCGATCCGATAACACCCCGTTCTGAAATCGAATTTGGCGAATCTCTTCTTGCTGCAATGGATCGTGGATGGCGACCGGCGGGGCGGTCGCGTTCAGCGTGACCAACTGTTTCAGTTCCTGGACCGACTGAATTCCGAACTGGGCAAACCGACCCGAGCGACATAAGTTCCGCAGTCCGATCCAAAACAGTCGCACGAACTCCGTCTTGCGAGCATCTTGGCGTCGGATCGTGGCCCGATCAAAAGGAATTGTGGACGTAAAAAAACCGTCGGCACCCTTGCGAGTGCCGACGGTTGAAGTTTTCATTCAAGGATTCGAGCGGTCTCTTATTGCAACAGCTTGAGGACCGATTGCGGGCTTTGGTTCGCAATTTGCAATACCGACGTACCAGCTTGCACGAGTACTTGTGCCCGGGTCAGGTTGGCCGATTCCGCCGCGAAGTTCGCATCGCGGATCGTGCTTTGAGCATCGGTCAGGTTTTGCAGCGTGTCGGTCAAGGTGTTGATGTTGGTTTCCAAAGTCGTTTTCTGGAAAGCACCAAGACGACCGCGTAAACTGGCGACCCGGCTGATGACTTCTTCGACGATTTTGGCGGCACCCTTGGCATCCGTCGCGAGGGCCTTATCGCCACCGGAGCGGAGTTGATACAGGTTGCCATCGAGACCACCGAGGGTTCCCGTGTTGACGCCTTGGATACCGAGGCGAGCCTGCTGATTGCTAACAACGCTCGTTCCAAGTTGGAAGTTCGCACCACCACCGGTAATCGAGAAGTTAAAGCTCGCACCGGTTGCAAGGTGCGAGTTCAGCCGGAAGTTCAAGTCGAGCGTCGCGGTATTGAGCTTGACGTTCAATCCGTCGGCTGTTGCTTGGACGCCGTTAATCCGGACGACCGCGTCGATACCGGCGGAACGGGTGGCCGAGGCAGCACTGTTGTTGTTATCCGTGGTGGCAAATGTTCCGCTGAGGGCCTTAGCCGAGACGAAGGCGTTCGTCCCGTACTCGGTGCTCTTGAGGACCAAGTTGCCGCCGCTGACCGTCGATGAAACACCGGTCGCATCGCTCGATTGATTGATGGCCGTGTTAATCTGAGCGATGGAGGTTCCACTTCCGAAGTTGAAGTTTTGGAAACCACTCTTGCCGCCGATTTCCAGCACGAGGGCCGAGGTCAACGGTCCGCCTGCATACGTCAATCCAGCTTGCGAGGCTTGCGTATCGACATCAATTTGGGCCGTAATCGAACTGGCCGTACCAAAGTTGGCCTGGTTGACCTGCAAGTCTTGCGAGCTGGTGCCGTGGTCTGCACCACCAGAGGTGACAGCACTAGTCGTGCCAGCGGCAAAGGTCTTCGTTCCCGCACCGGAGACGGCCGCGCTGAACGCACCGTTGGTGTTAATCGCAGCCTTGACTTGGTTGCCGGTCGAAGTCGAAGCCTTGTGAACCGACAAGGTGTTCGTGGCCGTGGTGTAAGCGGCTGTTTCCGAACCGGCTGTAACGTCGTCGGTAAACGTAACGTTCAGGTTGTTATAGGCCGTTCCGCCCGTCGTCGCCGAGAGGGTCAAAACGTCAGCGGCGGCACCGCTGGCGGTCGTTCCGCTAAGGGTCGTCGCATCGGCCGTGTTGGCCGCAAACAGGGCACCGGCAACAGTCGCCGTCGCATCGAACGCAGCATTCGAAGAGGCATCAGCGGCCACAGCGGCCACGACGCTCGCGGCAGTTGCACCGCTCGCTACGCTTACGGTCAAAATCTTGGTCGTGCCATTATAAGACGACGTGGTCGGGCCAGCCGAGGCTTCAACGATATTGACGTGAGCACCGTTGCCTGCCGTTCCGCCCGTCTGCGCGGTAAACTTGACTGAACCCGTCGATCCAGCAACAGTGGCATTTGCCTTGATCGTGTCTGAGTTCAATGTTCCACTGGCATTATCCTTGACGTTCGGCGAGGCGGTCGAAAGGAAGTCGAGACTTCCATCGAGCAAGCGACGACCTTGGAATTCGGTCGTTTGCGAAACGCGGTCAATGGCGGCGAGCGAAGAGTCAACCTGAAGTTGGTTGGCCGAAATTTGGTCGGCACTCAACGCACCCGTGTTCGCAGCTTGCGAAACCAGCCCGCGGATGTCATTCAGCAGCGAGCTGACCTGACCGAGCGCGCTGTCGGCGGTCGCAATCAATTGCTCGGCCGTTTGGCTGTTGGAAATCGCCGTGTTGGTGGCGGTGATGTCGCTCTTGAGCACTTCGGCGGCGATCAAACCGGCAGGGTCATCCTTACCCGAGTTAATTCGCAAACCGGTGCTGAGCCGGGTAAGCGACGTCTGCAACGATTGTTGCGAGCGAGCGAGATTCGTCTGAGCGATGAGTGAACTGACGTTTGTGTTAATACGGGTCATGCGCGACACCCCTCCCAAAGTTAGGATTTGCTCCAAGCGGTTCCGTGCGTCGGGGAGTCAACGCTGCGGATTGCTTGGCTGCTGTCACCGGGGTTACATGTCCGGCCGACCAGCCAACTGTGATTTGTTAAATTACGACAATCGCCCCCTACTTCCCTCAAACACAAATCCTGTCAGGCAAATTGCCCTTCAGGTAGGGATGCACGGGACATCTACGAACCTTCATCGTCCTGAAAGAATGCGTGCTTTAGGTAATTTGGGATAAATTACCGCGCCACCCAAATCTTTCTCTCAGTTCTACTTCGGACGGTCAAAACGAATATCACGCCCGTTTCTGACGCATAATTGGCGGAATCTGAACTCGTTTGGTTTCTGTGGGCGTCACAGGTGGGACACTCAATACGACCCTGTTATTCGGACATGTTGATGCGATTGTCTTTAATCATCAAAAGCGGGCGATTTTTCGGCGCAATGCTGTAAGCCATTGCGAAACGACGTGTTTTCTAAGTACCGGCGGAACCGTTCGGCTTCCCCAGGTTACGAGTATCCTTCGGCTCCATCCGGCTGGCACGCAGGTTCTCCCGCTGGATCGCCTCGTAAACTTCCTGTCGATGGACGGGAACTTCCGAGGGGGCGTTGATCCCAAGGCGGACCTTGTCGCCGCGAATATCCACGATCGTGACCACAATGTTGTCACCAATCATGATGCTTTCGTCGCGTTGTCTCGACAGGACCAGCATCGAAGGCTCCTTCTTAATTCACATCGCATGGCGGGGCGAACGTCGTTCGCACCTCAACACGCTTTTGATTATCTGAGGGGGTGGTGGGCGGGATTCAAACCGGCGGGATCAATTTCTTCTTGGCAGAAATTTCTGTGGCGGGCATCTCTGTAGCGGATATGTTTCTAGGCAGACACTTCTTAAGGCGGGCAACAGGCGGCACTTGGCAATTCGTCGTTAACCGAATTAGGCACTCTTCTTATAAGCGACTCGTTCGCCGCCCAATTCATACTGAATTGGATCTTCGCCGTTGGTCACAACTTGCCGGCCCAAACGCTGCGGCAGATTGATCACGAGCGGAGCCTTGAGATTCAACGTAATCGAGCGATCATTCTTCGCGACGATCGTCAGGACTTGCGCATCTTTCATTTGCGTCAAATTCAGCGGAGCAAGTTCCGTGCGATAAACGCGAACTTGATATTCAGGAACGAAGCGACGGGGACTCACCACGGCCAGGGCGATCTCAGGACGCGTTGCCGATTGCAACCAGCCCAGCGATTCATTATGAGCGTCGGCCAGGAGAACCCATTGGCGACACGTTTCCAACCCAGCCATTCCGGCCGGAAACGTCAACAGGTCGTCCGGTTCAATTTGAACGGAACCGAATCGGGTGGTTTCGATTTTCATCCCGCAGCCTACCTTCCATGAAAGGCCATGTATGCAACGTCCGCGCTCTTCCGTAGCGCACATAGGGTACATCGGACGAAGATGGCAGTTCAGGCGAGCAAAAAAGTCTAGTGACTTTGCAAACCCAGCCAAAACCGGCGAAAGAATGGCAGACCTTGCCGCGCAATACGTGCCGAATGTGCCGACATTTACAAATAGTTCAAGAGGGTAAGCTGCGAAATCACTGCGGCGACCTTGAGCGAGGCCGCAAACGACGCCTGCTTTCCCTGCAAATCAATCGAAGCCTGCGCAACATCCGTGTCAATTTCGTTGGACAGAGAACTCTTCAGTTCGATCGTCTGCGAATCTTGTCGCGTTTGTAAGGCGTCCAGCGACTGCTGGCGCGAGCCAACTTCCGCCTGTGTAAATTGCAATTGGGTCGTACTCGTTTCCAATTGTGACAGTGAAAATTGTAGCCCGACACTGTTGTTCGTCGTCAACGCCTGTCGCGCTCTCAGCAGGGAATCAAAAATCCCTCCGACCGTCGAGGGATTCACGTCACGACCGGTGATAGTTTCTTGACCGACGCCGGCAACGCTGGCCGTACTTATGTTTTTACCGATCGGGATCAGACCCAGGTCTTCGGCCGCTTGACTATTGCTCACTTTCGACACGGAAAACTGCGCGGTGTTCGACGGATCGCTCGTGACGAGTTCGATCCCATTGCCATTAGTCGCCAGTTGGGCGGTCACTTTGTTCACCGGGTTTTGATTGTTCGGGTCGTTGTTGATGAGATTCAACACGTCGCCCACCGTTTTCAAGCCAGCCACATCGTAAGTCAGTTTCGACCCATCCTTACGTTGAATCGTAAAATCGGCACCCAGGTTTTCATGGACGCCGACGCCGTGGTTCAAACTCGTCAACAACGTGGCGGAAGTAAACGTCCTTAATCCCAACTGCGTGGCCGTTTGGCCTCCATTTTCGCCAATCGAGAAATCACCGCCGCTCACTCGCGACCGCACGTCGATCCCGTTTCCTGCTGCATTGATCTGCGCCAATACACCAGCGGGCGAGCCATTCAACAAATTCAGCGCGTCCTCGGCCGTCTTCGCCGACGACAGATCAATGTTGTACGTCTGACCGCCATTGGTGATCTTCAGCCCGTGCGAAAAGTCCGGTTCGATTCCGCCGCCACCAGACGTCACGCCGCTGGCCGCCGTATCGACCAGACCCGATCCTGGTCCGCCAACTCCGGCCGTATCCTTGCTAATCAGCGAAGACTGAAAGACCAATCCGGCGACGGGGTCATTGTTCAGGGCGTGAACGATATCATTGGCGGTTGTCGCACCGGCTTTCACTTGAAAGGTGAGTGTGTTCGTTCCGCTGTTGTAGGCAACCGTTTCACTGCCCGGAATAATCGCGTTGTTGTTGACGAACGAGACCGTCACGCCGTTGGTCGTAACGCCACGATTGACTGACTCGAAATGTAAATCATTATTCGAGCCAGCAAACAACACATCGACTTTCGACCGAGTACCGAGCAGACTCGACAATGGCGTTGTCCCGCCAATTCGCGGGTTCAAATCGGCACCCACGACTGGTCCGGTGTTCGTTCCAACTGTGTTCAAAATTCCCAGATCGGTCGCGATCAACCCACCGTTGACTTCGTTAATGGCCAATTGCCCACCCCCCGCCGCATCGAGCGAGACGTTGATTCCGCTCGCCGTGACGGCCACATTGAGAGTTCTACCCGCTGGCGGATACTGCTGAATGATCGACACCACGTCGCCAATAGTCTCCGCTTTGGAAAGGTCAATCGTACTCGAATGCGTGCCATCGGAGATGGCGATACTTCCCAGCGGGACACCTTGTCCGCCACGTAGGTCGCTTAGTTTCGTGTCGTTGGTGATAATCGGATTGAGATCAGCACCTTTCACCGGTGGAGAAAACGCTCCAAAGGCCTGATCGCCAGTGACATTGGTCGAGAACAAGAAGTTCTGATCGGCCAGACTTTGCAAATCGGCCGAGTTGCCGTTGTAGGTGACGTTATTTCCATTAAGTTGAAATGGCGGAGTGTTGTTTTGCGAACCGCTGAATAAATAGCGGCCGCGAAATTGCTGGTTCGCCGTGTTGACCAACTGTTGCAAGGCATTGGTGATTTGTGCGCCCGCCGCCGCCCGCTGCGCATCGCTCGACGTCGATCCGGCCACGGCCGTCGCGGCCGATCTCAATTCAGAGACGGTGTTCGCGACGCTGGCCAGAGCACTGTCGGTCGCGG
>JAYUFG010000548.1:0-3284 GCA_043738845.1 Planctomycetaceae bacterium | reverse complement strand
CTGGACTTTTGCAAACTTGCGTTTCAATCCTCAGTGCGGGGGATTGCTAGCATCCGACGATAAAGGACTTACGCACGCTAGCATCACCCCAAATTGGTCTTGATTTCGAAGTTTGCAAAAGTCCAGTTAAAACAAAGGGATGGGTGCCGTGGGTCATTTCGCCAAAGGTGAAACGCAGCCCTTGCCCGGCTTTTGATTGCTGGGGGAAGTTTCCGGTAACCTGACCAGAAATCAGGAGTCGTCAAGCGGCTTCGTCCTTCCCTCGGCGATATCGCTGCGCACCCGATCCAGTATGTGGCTTAGTCGTCCGTGCGGTTGCGAGTCCTGTTCGATTTTCGTGTCCCAACCGTCGCTCTGCTCCAACTCAAAGTCGGACAGCCACGACAGAAACTCTGCTCGCTCCTGTTCAGGGAGAGCTTTCACTTGCTCGGCGATTTGCTCAACTCGTGTGGTCATATCCTCTATTATCCTTGGCCATGATATTTCAGGCAAGGCCCAAGTGCATTTCCTGTTTGACGAATAGTCGAAGTCGCCCCGCCGTTTTATAGACCGGAATATGAACGTGTTCGACCATCGAACTGCGGTCGAATCGTTTCAACGTCGTCGCCCGAGACACTCTCCCTTTTGGGGAAAACCTAAATGTCGTCAACCACTCGTATTGTGAACAGGGCCAGTGAACCAACCGGAGAACGGCTGGGTTGTCAAGCTGCGACATTTGCGGGACGTGCGAAGCAGGTTAAGCGTGCTAGCAACTTTGTTCACCATTGACGGTGTGGGGAACGTTTTGATACTGTTCCCGGCCTTGTTATACCCTCGCGCGATTCCGCGCTTACGGTTCCGTTTCCCAAGTAGGTCAGGCCTTTGGCCTGACAAGGTTTGGACACCCGGTTGTGTCGTGGCGTTGGACATTGCGTTCGGCGACAAAGGGTCTTGAAAATGGCCTGACCTGGTTTTCGGTTCACTCCCGTCAGGCCACATGCCTGACCTACAAAACTGATGGTGCTCATGCTCCGTTTCGCTTCCACGCGATGTCTGGTGATCGGTCTCTGCGCAGCCCTGTGGCTGTCGCTCTTGACCGGCTGCGCAGCGAGTCGAGGTGTGGCCCTGCGCGAGTCGCCGAAAAGTCCACTTAGCGATCAGCTCATGTTGTTCGCACGCGGTGGTCCCCGACCGACCGAGCGGACGTTGCAGCTCTTGCGGCGATACGATCTGGAAAACGATTGGAACAAAGACGGCCGACAAACCCTGGTCAAGCTGCACGGTCTGCTCGACCGCGAACCGACCGCCGACAAAATCTACTCGTATGCCGAACTCTCGTATCTGACGGCGGTTAAAAACCAGACCGGCAACGAGAAGACGGCCCTTGATCTGTATGGCACCGCGGTGATGAACTCGTACATGTATCTGTTCGATGATCGCTTCGGCCCGTGGCATAATAAATACGACCCGCAATTTCGCGGAGCCTGTGATTTGTATAACGGTGCTTTGGAGAACGTGCTGCGCATTGCCCGCAAACAGGGGACGCTGCGCCCTGGCGGGTCGCATTCTTGCGAGTTGGCGGGCCAAGCCTACGACGTGACGGTTGTTCCTAAGAGTTCGAAATGGTCGGCCGACGAATTGGATCATTTTGAGTTTTGTTCCGACTATCAAATTCAAGGTTTGAAAAACGATTATCACGGATATGGTCTGGGCGTTCCGTTGATTGCCGTGCGGAAGACGAAGCAAGGCTCTTACGCCGCCGAGAAATTCTATCCCCCGTCGCTCAGCTATCCCGCCACTGCATTCTTGCGTGTCCTGCCCGATGAGGTTGACAAGGGGCCGGGCGGCGGTGTGCGCCATCGAGCGGTGGTTGAACTTTACGATCCGCTCGTGACGAGCGATCTAAACGTGTGTGGGCACAAGATTCCGTTGGAGAGCGATCTCAGTACGCCGCTGGCCTACTTCCTTGACAATCCGGCGTTTAAGGACATCGACCTGTCGACGCTTGGACTGTTGTTCCCCGACAAGACGCGAAAAATCTCCGGCGTCTATATGCTCGAGCCGTATGACCCGGCGAAAATCCCGGTGCTAATGGTCCACGGCGTATGGTCCAGTCCAATTACCTGGATGGAGATGTTCAACGATCTGCGGGCACAAGCCGAGGTCCGAGATCACTATCAATTTTGGTTTTATCTCTATCCGACGGGCCAACCGTTTTGGATTTCCGCGCGACAACTGCGCGACGATTTGAACTATGTTCGGGCGAGCGTCGATCCGCAAAAGAGTTCGCCCGCTCTCGATCAAATGGTCTTAGTTGGGCACAGCATGGGGGGATTAGTTTCGCGATTACAAACGCTCGAAAGTGGTGACGATTTTTGGCACATCGTTAGTGACAAGCCGTTTGACGATGTGAAAGCCACGCCGGAGCTAAAAGCCGGTTTGGAAAAAACGTTTTACTTTCAGCCGAATCCGTCGATCCGCCGGGTCGTGACGATCGGCACACCGCACCGGGGTAGTAATTTTGCCAACGAGACCACCCGCTACCTCGGTCGCAAACTGATCAACCTGCCAACGATGCTTGTGCAGGGAAGCGAGCAATTGCGGCGGGACAATCCGGGCTTCTTTCGCGATGCGAACGTACTCGAAGTGCCGACGAGTATTGACGCCCTGGCCCCCGACTCGCCCGTCCTGCCAGTGATGTTGAAAGTGGCCCGTGGCCCCTGGGTCCATTTTCACAATGTTGTCGGCCAGATTCCCAAGAAGGGTTGGCTGGGGGGCGAAAGTATTGGCGATGGCGACGGCGTCGTGGGTTTCAACAGTGCCCATCTGGACGATGTTGATTCTGAAATTGTGGTCGATGCGGACCACAGCAGTTTGCACCGTCATCCCCGCACGGTGTTGGAAGTGCGACGCATTCTGCTGGAGCATTTGTCGGACTTGCGAGCGTTGCCGAATGAGCGGTCCCCGTGGTTCCACACGGCGCGAACGGTTCGCGACGAGCGAACGCAGAATTGATCGCGTAAATCGCCGTTTTCCTCTTCACATTAGAGGTTAGCCGCGACGCGCAGCGGAGCGAAACGAGCGTAGAAGCTCGCATCCCGCTTACGTCACCGGTTCCGTCACGCGCTCGAGGTGTTGTGCCCAGCGACGTTCCGTCCGTTTTTTCCAGGCCCCCTTGTGATAGGCGTAACCAGCGATCAGCGGCAACGCAATCGTCGCTTCACTAAAGACCATTTGCTCGAAGGCCGTATCGACCTTGCCCCAACTTGACGCTTCTTTCAAAGTCGAACTCGACAACGCCCCGT
>JAYUFG010000547.1:0-8674 GCA_043738845.1 Planctomycetaceae bacterium | reverse complement strand
TTTTTCCCCGAACCTACCGGCTTGCAGCCGGTAGTAGTTCAGTTTGCCCCTTTGGGGCGTTTGTCGTCGTGGCGGGTCGACACCCAGGGCGTTGCCCTGGGCTGAAAAATTACAGCCCTTCGGGCTGTTTGATTCGACATTTTTCCGCACTGCAAACGGATAATCTGTTACAGAAGATGACGAGCGATGAACGATGAATTGTCGGAACCTTTCCAATGGCAATGGTACCTTGCCGAAGTGGCGAAAACTATGCGGGCGAGCGGAGGATTGGGGGCGGAGTCGTATTATCCCGTCCGAATCGCCAAACCGGTTGATTGAGAAGCGTCAAATAAGTTTGCAATTTTCCAGTGCAATCCGTAGACTTGATTCAGCCTCACGGTCGCGGTGCGGAATGCGAGAATGAACTCGCGATGCCACCGCAAGTTCCGTAGAAGTATCCCGCCTAAAAGTTCCCGCCTTACTTTGCGAGTCCCGCCGATGCTTGCGTTCTTCTGTTCTGCTGCGCGCGTTCGATACTGGTTGATGGGTTGTCACTGTGGCGGCGTGGCTGTCTTGCTGATGACGCTAAGTGCGACCGCACAGGATTATCCGCAATGGGGCGGGACACTCGAACGGAATATGGTCTCGGCGGCGAAAGGTTTGCCTGACCGATTTGAACCGAGCGAAAACGCCGATCCCAAAACGAGCGGCGTTAAGTGGTCGGTCAAGCTCGGTTCGCACACCTACGGCAATCCGATTATCGCGGGCGGAAAAGTTTTCGTCGGCACGAACAACGCTTCTCCTCGCGATCCGAAATACTCGGGCGACAAAAACGTCCTCATGTGTTTCAACGAGGCGGATGGAAAGTTTCTCTGGCAGTTGGTCGTTTCCAAAGTGCAGGGTGAAGCTGATTATCACGAACTGGGAATATGCTCCGCCGTCACGACGGAAGAGAATCGCGTTTATTGCGTCACGAGTCATTGCGAGATTTTATGTCTGGACGCGAACGGCTTGGCCGACGGCAACCAAGGGCCGTTCCTCAGCGAGGCGCAGTATTTGGCGAAACCCTTGTCGCACCGGCTCGAGATTCGTCCCAACGGACCGGTGCGAAATGTGCAAAACGGGCCGCCCGTCGAGTTGGCCAAAACTGACGCCGATATTATTTGGCAATACGATCTGCTGACCGAGCAAAAGGTCTGGCCACACGACGCGACGAGTTGTTCTGGCTTGATCTATGGCGACTTGATCTACTTTGGGACATGCAATGCGAAGACGAGCCACCGAATTGTTCCCTTTCCCACGGCTCGCACGTTGATTGCCCTCGACAAGAAAACGGGCAAGCTCGTCGCAGTCGATGACGCCGACATTGGCAAGAACATTTTTCACGGTTCGTGGTCGAGTCCGTCTTTGGGCGTCGTCAACAACAAGCCGCTGATTTTTTATGGTGGCGGCGACGGAGTTTGTTATGCCTTTGAAGCGACTCCGATGCCGACCGCCGATCCAAAGTTGCCGAGCACGTTGAAAAAAGTCTGGTCGTGCGATTGCAATCCGCCGGAGTATCGCGTTCGTGACGGAGTTCAAACCCGCTATCGCACTCGCGGCGGCCCCAGCGAAATTATCGGGACGCCTGTCTTCTACAAAAATCGGGTCTACGTCACGATTGGCCAAGACCCACTGCATGGCACGGACGTGGGCTGTGTGACCTGCATTGACGCGACGCAAACAGGCGACATTTCCAAGTCGGGCAAGGTTTGGGAATATCGCGATATCGACCGCTCGCTCTCGACCGTCTCGATCGCGGATGGGCTGTTGTACGTCGGCGACTTCGGCGGAAAGGTTCACTGTGTTGATCTCGAAACGGGCAAGCGGGTCTGGATGCACGACACGCAATCGTACATGTGGGGTTCGACCTTTGCCGCCGACGGCAAGGTTTATTTTGGCGACAAGACGGGCACCCTCTGGATTTTGGCCCAGGGTCGCGACAAGAAAGTCATCAACAAGATCAAACTCGACTCAACCATTTATCAAACGCCCGTCTATGCCAATGGTGTTCTTTACGTCGCGAGTGAAACGCGGTTGTACGCGATTCCAGCGATGTCGCCCGAACGGAGTGCTCCTTAAATGAAACGCCCGTTGTACATCGGACTGTCCGCACTGGTGTTGATCGGTTTGCCAATTTCGTTTTCCGTTGCGGCGGAAACGCTGGGCAAACTTTCCGAGAAGTACGAATCGGGCGGGCATGGCCCCGGCACCGTCTCGACGGGCAAGGGCGACCCGGGCGGCGTGTCGTATGGGACGTATCAACTCTCGTCTAAGGTCGGCCGGGCCGACGATTTCGTGCGACGCTATTACGCCGAAGAGTTCAAAGGTCTGAAAGGAGGCACCGACGAATTCACCAAGCGGTGGAAAGAGTTGGCGGCGAAAGCCCCGGCCGGACTGCACGAACATGAACACACCTTCATCCAAGAGACGCATTACGATCCGCAGGTCAAGAAATTTGCCAAGGACATTTCGCTTGATGTGGCCCAGCGGTCGGCCGCCGTGCAAGATGTCGTGTGGTCCACAGCCGTGCAGCATGGACCGACTACGGATGTGATCGTCGTCGCGATAAAACCGCTACTGGCGACGAGCAAAATTGCCGACGTGACCGACCAGCAACTCATTCGAGCGATCTATGCCGAACGGGGTCGCAAAAACGCCGACGGCACGTTGGCTCGTTTCAAGAGTGTCAGCCCGGACTGGATCCCCGCTCTAACCAAACGCTTTGACAGTGAACTCAAGGACGCGCTCGAGATGTTGAAAAAGTAATTACAGGGGACCGGGAGTTGGCGAATCATCCAGTAAGTTCGCGTGAAAAACAGGTGTCGCAAACAAATGGTCCGCATAGCGGACCCTACCGTCCGGTCGTCATTCAATTCATTCACACGTCAACACCTACGCACCGTTCCGCAACAAACCGAGTGCGACGAGCTTCGAGCGACACTCGTCCCGCTCGCGGGAGCGGGCGAGCGGAACCCATTCGGGATCCTGCGCGGCGAGAAAATCTTCGTCCGTGCCGACCGCTCGCGAGAGACCAGAAAGCCGTTCCATCAAACGGCGGATTACCCCTTTATCAAGCCGCGTGAGCGACATCCCCTCTAAGCGATAATCGGCAAAAGCTTCCCACACGAGTGGAAACAGCGGCTTCACAATTTTCTCACCAAGTGCGGTCGCGTAACTGCGAATCTCAAACTGGGCGTGATGATCCATTCGCAACGCGAGAAAGTGCAACAGATTATGCAGATCGACTTTCCAGTAGGCTTCCGTGTACGTGGCCAGGGGCAAATCTTTGCGGGCTTGTTCCCGCGCGACACCCCGCGCGATGCGATCATCGTACAGTTTTCTGGCCTGAGCTTGAAACTCGGTTTCTTCGGTGGTCAAAAGCGTGCCCAGTTCGACGGGCAAAGCGGCACCGCTGCCTTGGCGATTGCTTTCGGCTTGTGTCCGCCATTCGGCCGGCGGAGTCGATTGTGCAGCGTCAATGGCCAAGGAGTATCGGGTGCTGTATTCGTTCACGTTGGCCGTGCGGTGGCGAATCCACTGTCGCCAGCAATCCATCGGCACGCGAACGAGAAACTTGACCTCGACCATTTCAAACGGCGTCGTGTGACGATGACGGAGCAAATAACGAATGAGTCCGCGGTCATCGGAAACTTTGCGAGTTCCTTCGCCGTAGCTCACGCGGGCAGCCTGCACGACCGATTGATCGTCGCCCATCACATCGACGAGACAGACAAAGCCATCGTCGAGTACGGGAAATTTTTTCCAGCGTAAATCGTCAATTTGTTCCGCGTTGGTGGGCATCCGTTCAAGACCGACAAAAAAGGGAGGGGCAAACAGGAAATGCGGGCGAGCGGTGGTACAACCATAACTGTCTGGTTCAGGTTCGACGACCGTGACACGTTTCCACCGACCGCTTCGCAGTTGAGGAAATTTACCGTTCGTCAGTCAACCCGACCGCTATGGCTGGACCGTTGCTAAGGACCGGCGCAGAAATAATTATCCATTGTCGTCCGTCGCGACGGCAAAAAACGTCCTTTCGCGGAGCGAAAGACGACAATAACTTATGCACCGTTGCTAACTTGATCTTGCCCGTTACTTAATTTTGCCAGCCGAACGGAGATACGCGATCACTTCGTCGGCCAACGTTTCCGCATTTTTCGTACTCGCGTCGAGGTGCAATTCCGGCTTGCCCGGTGCTTCGTAAGGATCGTCAATCCCGGTGAAGCCCTTGATTTCTCCGGCTCGGGCTTTCTTATAAAGTCCCTTCGGGTCGCGGGCTTCGCAAACCTCGATCGGCGCGTCGACGAAAATTTCGATGAAGTCACCCGGCTTGAGCTTGGCTCGGATCGCATCGCGATCACGACGATAAGGGCTGATGAACGCGGTCAAGGCGACGATGCCCGCCGAAGCGAACAAATCGGCGACCGCGCCAATCCGGCGGATGTTCTCTTCGCGATCTTGGGCCGAGAAGCCCAGACCGAATCGCTTCGCGAATTCTTCGCCATGTCGTTCTTTGAGCAGGCCGGGGGCGGCGTTCAAACCCATCCGCACATTGTCGCCATCCAACACAAACGAACGGAGTCCGAGCGAATGCAGTTTATGATCGACCAGATTCGCGATCGTACTCTTGCCACAGGCACTCAAACCGGTGAACCATACGACGCAACCCTGATGACCATTTTGTTGTTCGCGTTCTTCGCGGGTAACGCTGTGCTCGTGCCAGTGAACGTGGACCTTTTCTTGCGACATGACGGCTCCAACTCCGAATCAAAGTGAAAAAACAGGAAAGGTTTTTCGGTCAGAAAAACCGGGCGAATCAAGCCGCGTATCTTACCGCAAAAGGCTGTCCGGGGAAAGTGGTCCAGGGTCGCCTTTGGGCCGTGGTTTAGTCGCATTGTGGCCACTGAGCCCAGGCGGGTAGAATGACTTGGGGTGGTCGCCCAATGGTACTAACCGGCGGCGCGAGACGGTGTTCGTGAATCAAAACCGTGAGAGAACTAAAATTCAATGATGCCGGAACAAGAATCGCCTAAACATGTATTATCGCCGCCTAGGTCCTTCCTCAGAACCGACACTGGGCAAGGTCTGTTCGCGGTCGCCGTCGCGTTATTGGCCCTGTGTGGTTTCACGCTCATCAACAAAACCGTTGCCGCCGACCCAAACGCGAAGCCGATTGACTTGAGCATCGACTACGGCGATGGTGTCGAGAAGCGAATTGTCGACCTGAAGCACGTGCCCGACATGACCATTGTGAGTCTGTTGAAAGCTGCTCAGGAGCATTCGCACGGGATTACTTATGTCTTGGTCGGGACGGGCCAAAATGCCTTTGTCACGCAAATCGACGACGTGAAAAATGAAGGGGGCGGGCCGAAGAGCCGAAACTGGATGTTTCGCGTCAATGGCAAAGATGCCGACCGGGGGGTGGGCGTTTTCCCCCTTTCGCCCGGCGACCACGTCTTGTGGAAGTTCGCCATTTACGAATACAATCCAACAGATCAATAAGCTCACCGAGTTTGGGTGATTTGCGAACGTTTCTCCGTCGGGGGATGTTTGCTTGTTTCGTGTTTGGAATTTTCGTGTTTGGAGATCTCGCTGTGAACCGTCGTCAACAAATGATCGCGTTTTTCTGTGCCTTGTCATTTCTGGCAGTCGTTGGCCGACTGTTATCCAATGAGCTAACGCTGTGGAATTTCACGCCCGTCGCGGCGGTCGCACTCTTCGCGGGATTTTTCTTTGAGCGACGGATGACGGCGGCGGCGATCACGATTGTCGCGATGACGATCAGCAACCTGTTCATCGGCACCTACCCCCATCCCGCCGTGACATTCACCGTTTATGCGGCCTTGCTGTTCCCAATTGCCCTGCGGGGAATCGTTCGGACGGAATTTTCCGCTCCGCGAGTTTTGGGTTGTGCGATCTTGTCGTCGGTTGTTTTCTTTGTGACAACCAACGGGGCCCACTGGTGGTTTACGGGAACCCACACGTTCGCCAGCCTGAGCGATGCGTATTTGCTCGCGTTACCATTTTTCCGAATGACGCTGGCGGGCGACCTGTGCTTCACGGCCGTTCTGTTCGGCGGATATGCGTGGTCGATTTCGGGACAAGGAGTTGGACAGCGAGAAACGTTCATCGCAACGGCGCGATAAGGTTCGTACTTCGTACACGCGGCGTCTCGCCGCGTGAGAAGCGGCGAGACGCCGCTTGTACAAGCTTCACAACGGCCAAAAAGCGTCCTTTCGCGCAGCGAAAGACGCCAATAATTTATGATCCGACCCTGACTCGTAAGAATTTACTGACGATCTTACTCGTCGTAGCTTTCCGAGTAGAAGCCGACCGGGGCGGTTGCGCTGTGGCTGATGACGGAGTCGTCGGCAGTCAGGCCGGGAGCGATTTGGCCGTCGTCATTGCAATAGATGTTATCGCCCCCGTCGCGAACCCGACAGTTCGTCAAGAACTGAATGTGGCCATCCTCGAACATCACGTTCTGCCCGTGTCCGCCGTGATTCGCACTTTGATAATTTGCCAAGTGCAAACTGGGAGCGTCGGCCATGAGTGCGAAGGTCGAGCGGGCTTGATTGCGAGTCGGTTGCAAGCGGCCATTTTGAATGTGGCCGAGGTGATAACCATAACTTCCGCCCATCACGCGACGCAACTCCGTCAACTGTTCGCCCTGGGCCTTCATAATATCGGCGGCGTTCGGAATGCTGAAGTTGCCATTTTGCGCGAGCGAAGAGGCGGGACAAATCACGAGTTGCGGATCGGTGAAGTATTGTTTGTCGTGCAGGCGGGGACCGTACACGCCCGCCGCTGCGAGATTGCCCTGCGTCGGAACTTTGGGGAAATTACCTTGATGGTTTTGGCTGTAACCGGTTTGGGCATACCACAACTGCCGCAGGTTGTCCTTGCAATAGGCAACCTGCGAATTGACCCGGCTGTATTGCAACGCCGGAAAAAAGAGGAGCGCACTCGCCGCCAGCACACTCGAGGCGACAACCCAATCAATCAGCCGCCAGCGGGAACCACTGGTGGACTCACCGAGTTCTCCGGTCTTTGGACTCTTGGCGGGCGTCGTCCAAGTGACTTGTCGCGTGACGAATTCGCATGTGCGACCGACCAGACCCGGCGGCGGAACAATTTGCTCGTCGTCCGATTCAAGCGGTTCCAAACCGTTGCGCAAAATTTCAAGGTCGCTTTGGAGCGTTCGGTCAGACGCAAGTTGCGCCTCCACCTGCTCGCACTCATGCGGCTCAAGGGCACCCAGCAGATAACCTAGCAAGTTGTCGCGCATGACGATCAGAAATGTAACGAAAAGGGGGTGCTGGAAAAGTGTAACGCGTAAATTAAAGTTCGGTCTCTTGCGGATGGCTGGCCATCCAGGCTTCGTTCAATTTCAACATCGCCGCGTGCAATCGACTCTTCACCGTTCCGACGGGAATCGAAAGTAACTCGGCGGCTTCTGTGTACTTCAATCCTTGAAAATAAACCAACGCGACTGTTGCCCGCAACACGTCGGGCAGTTTATCAACCGCCTTTCGAACCCAGGCCTGACGTTCGCCCTCTTCCAATTGAGCGGCGGGGCCAGGCTCTCCGGTCGAAAGCAACTCGATTAAAGCACCCACATCATCCGCACTGTCGTTCTTATTACGGCTGTCGATACTGGTGGACTTGTGACGACGATTCCGACGCTGGGCGTCAATCGCTTGATGCGTGGCGATGGTGTACAACCAGGGGCGAAATCGGCGGTCGGCTTCAAACTGTTCGGCCTTCAGGTGAACCTGAAGGAACGTCATTTGAAACGTGTCGTCCGCCAGAGTGGCATCTCCCAAATATCGCCGCAAATAGTTGTACAGTTCTCGCTCATACCGCTGCACCAACTCGCTGAATAGCCGAGAGTCGCCCGTCCGGCGATAATCCATGAGCAGGACTTCGTCGGTGCGGGGGTCTTGGGAACCCAGTTCGGCCACGGTTTGTCGTAAGGTACTTCTCATATTACTACGCATCCGTACTAGATAGGGTTCGATAACCGGCGATCCTAATGTGCTAACGTGGTCCCTGTTTTCACAAATGTTCGTGTTAGCCTTCACGAAGTATCGTGTGAACGGTGAATTCCCTGTTGTCTGCGTCTTTTCGTTCTGCGGTCGAATCCTGACTTCTATTATACCCAGCACAAGTGGCGGGCAAGTCAGGGAAAATGGCGAATTCGACTGCCAAATTGACAAGTTTCAGGTGAACCGCTAACACATATCCAACTTAGATACGCAATTCGCGTGCCCTTCACCTGAAAGACCCCTGTGAAACCCTATCGTTGGGCGGCCGTTGGCGACGTAAATGCCTTCTTCGGCTTGATGTTAGACAATGTTGCCGGAATGGTTTTGACGGTCAGCCTGCTCGCGGCCGCCTTTCATTTTCCTGTAGAATTTTCCCTACGTTACATGATTCCGGGCACCGCCATCGGTGTTCTGGTCGGCGATTTGTGGTTTACGGTCATGGCGTTTCAACTGGCCCGGCGGACGGGGCGGGAGGACGTCACCGCGATGCCGCTCGGTCTGGACACCCCCCAGGGCAATCGCACGTTAAATGGCTTGTTTTCCGGGGTTTTTCGTTTCGGAAGATGAAAAAATCCACTGCTAGCAACACAGCTTGAGAAATTTAG
>JAYUFG010000546.1:0-3296 GCA_043738845.1 Planctomycetaceae bacterium | reverse complement strand
CTGCGAGGGTGGTACCACTGCCGCAGAAGGGATCAAACACTCCCTGCCCAGGACAAGTCGTTAATTCGATGAGGGCCTGCATCAGCCGCAGGGGTTTTTGTGTGGGATGGAGTCCGCCTTCCTTTGACGTGCAACCCATGCTAATGACATTGTCGGGAGTCCGTGCATATTTTACGAAGGCTTTTTCGTTGAAAGCACCCAATCCGTGTTCCAAAACATTGTCGGCGATGGTCCCGCCGATTTCATAGGGCTTTGTGAACCACAAAATTGGTTCAAACACGGGCCGAAGATTTCCGACTCTCCATCCCTCCCATTGCCGTGACGCTTCTTCGTCACCCCGCCTCTCAAAGACAACGCTAACCCTTTGGGCGCGGTGGGGGGCGGAATCTCGATGCCACGCTATCATGTCCTTGAAGGTAAATCCCGCGTCTTCCATCGCGACAATGCAGCGGTGTGACAGCCGCCTTCCAGCGAAGACGATTGCCGACCCGCCGGGTTTCAAAACTCGCAGCCATTCGGACGACCACGACTTACACCATTCATAGTACTGAGAGGGAATTGCACGGTCTGCGGCTGACCAACCGTTAAGAGGCTTTCCACGTTTTTGGAAAACGGCACCGGCTCTTTGTTGCGCGGGGCTCGAACCTAGCAACGCGGAATTGGTGTTGGCATGTAGCACATCCCAGTCATCAACGCCAATTCCATAGGGAATATCGCTGAGAATGAGATGCACGGACGCATCTGCCAGGGTGGGCAGTATTTTGAGGCAATCGTCCTGGATTACGCTATCGATCATGTTTTTTCTACCCAAGTTGTTCGTCCTCTGGAAGTTGCTTAATGAATTTCCGAATAGCCGCAATTTTTTCGTGAACCTTCAGGGACGAAATCAATTCTTTGATCGCTTGCTCGCGAGTGTATTTCTTGACTTCCGCAACTCGTCCCGTCCAAAACTCGATTTCCGTTTCGGCACGTGTCAGTGTGGCATTTTTGCAAGATCGAAGTTGATTTTTCAAGTCGTCGTATTTAAGCGACAAATGCCGACATATAATCTCGTTTCCAACACGATGAAAATTGTCTTTTCGGTTTTTTGGCTGACCTTTGTCTTTTTTGCCAATTGCTCGCTGAGACTCCAAACGGACGACAAGTTTACCGTCGCCGTTTCCCGTACTCCGGCGAGAATCAGAAACAACAGATGCTCCCAACTCAATAAACAAACCTCTTCGTCGATTGCCTGTCCATAGATTTGGCTGGTCTTCTTGGGATATTGAAAAAACGGACAAACCAAAACGGCATAATTGTGGTCTCCACGCCAGTCCGCCATCGATTTGACTTTGAAGTCCTTCTGGTTTTTTGCCGTTCGGCTCAGTCGAAATGCCTTTGCGTCTCCGACCAACGAGTATTCGTGAAACTGGCTTTTGGCAATTACATCGGCACAATCCGCACGCTCTTTATTAACAGTCGCGTGAAGACCCAATTCCCGCAGACTGCGGGCAAGGACTATGTCGGCGGCTTTAGCGAACAGTTTTTCCTCGGTTGAATCGTGGGCAATACTTTCTGGAATGGAGCCTATTTCGAGCAAAAGAGTTGTCAAAGACGCAGCGTTTGACTTGAAAATGCGATCCTCTAGCCTTTGACAGACAGTCACAAACGAATCGGGGGACGCGGCACCAACGTCAATGATACTAAGTATCTTCGTAAAGGTCGTATTCGTTTGCTCACCTAATCCCACTCGCCCCTTAGTCCAACTCTAGGCTTCGTAACCAGTAGGGTGATTCTAATCCTCCTCCCCCGACCATGCAAACGAGCATCATCTCAATTCCGAACAGAATGGATCAACCCGATCACCCTTTTTCGACATTGGCCTTTTCATCACGTCCCCGCCCCAGCGACCACACGAACAAGATTAACGCCATGATCCCATATCCGGCGGCAAGATAAACTGGCGTTTGACCGGCAGCGGCGTGCGGAAGTGAGGCGGGGAGGTTCCAAGGAACAACGAGTGGATTGCCGGGCAAGGGCGAATGGATCACGCCGAATAAACTGCATACGGCGGCGATTGCAAAGAACAACGCTGCCCGGCGGAGATTGCGATCAATGAGTGCCGCCAAACCGGACGCCCACAACAGACTCGTCACGATAAATCCGCCGGACAAAATGCGGAGCGTTTGCAATTGCTCCGGCAGTTGTCCGAACAGTTCATCGAGCGACTTGCCCGACTGTGCGAGCAAATTATCGGTAAAGATCAGCACGAGCGAAGCCATCGCCGGGATGCAGGCGAACGCGACGGCCGCATAATGCTTTTGTGGCGTGGCATGAAAACTTTGCGCGGTGATTTCCAACCCGATGAAAATCAAGATCGGAAAAATCGCCGCCTTCGGAATGAGAATGTACAGAAAACCGAAATAACCCAGCAGTCCGGCCGACCCGACAAACAGCGCGGTCGCAAGGGTATACAACGCTCGCCCTCCCATCGCCTTATAGGCGGGATGACCGATGTACGGCGTCGTCTGAATCACGCCGCCGCAACAACCGGCGATCAATGTCGCGATCCCTTCGACGGCGATAATCTTGCCCGTTGGATATTCATCGCCGACCGCCGCTGCACTCTCCGTGCAGTCGATCCCGCCGACGACCGTCGCGAGTGCGAACGGAATCACGATCGGCAGGTAAGGCAACGTGGCGGGAAACGCGCGAACCCACTCGAACGAAAACACGCTCAACCATTCATGGGGCCACAATCCATTCTCCGGTTGAAAGGTGGCTGGCTCGGGCGTGAGCCAACCGAAACCGTTCATCACGTAGTACACGCCGCAACCGACCAACAACGCACCGAGCGCGCCGGGTATCTTGAATGGAAGGTCAACCCTGGCGACGAGCGTCGTCAAGATCACCGCGAGCGCGGCCATGCCCACGACCGGATAGTGCAAAATATCGAGCAGCGGCAGAAAGCTAATGAACACGAGTGCAATCGCCGCGAGTGAACCAAGCAACCCAGCGCGGGGAATGACTCGCCGGACCCAACCTGACCCAACCGCACAGACGAGCTTGAACAGGCCGCTGACAACAATGGCACAAATTCCGATGTGCCAAGCGTGCATCGCCGCCAAGTGCTGGGCGTCACTATCGGTCGAGCCTTTCAAGAACGCTTGGTAAGCTGGGCCGACTACGAACAGGATCATCCCAATCGTACTGGGGGTGTCAGGGCAATCGCACGTCAAAACCCCTGTTTATTTGGCCTAAATTTCTCAAGCTGTGTTGCTAGCAGTGGATTTTTTCATCTTCCGAAACGAAAAACC
>JAYUFG010000545.1:0-8698 GCA_043738845.1 Planctomycetaceae bacterium | reverse complement strand
CACCCCCCGTCACGCCTCCCGCACCGAACCAAAATCCGCCGCATGACGTAACTCCTTTCCTACCAACCGGCAGTGCCATTCGTGTCTGACACCTTTTTAACGCCCCCGACACCTTTTTCACGCCTGACACCTTTTTCACGCTCAACCAACGGCTAATTGTAACATCCCTCCGGGATGGAAACACTTGTGTCTAAATGACAACCTCTGAATCTCATCCTACGAACTGCCCCATAGTCCGCTACCATTCAATTCGCCCGTCGCAATCGTCCCCTCGTACACGTGAAACATGCCGGGGAATTGATCGACCCAATCGCGATTTCCAGCGGGGCAGTATTGTCGCCCGTTCCCCTCAATCGCTGCGACGGTCGGAATTCGCGCGGCGAGCGATGCCGAATGCAGAAAGGACGCACCGGGGCACGTGAGGTCTTGCACGCACAGAAACATCCCGTATTTCTGAGCGGCCGCACCCATCAACAGTGCCTCGCCATGTCCTTTGCACGCCTTAAGTGCGACACCCGAATAGCCCAACTCGCGAGCTAGTAGCAGACTCTCAAAATCGACGAGCGATTCGTCAATCACGACCGGCTTGATTTGAGCGGCGGCGTGCATCCGATTTTCGGGATTCGCTTTTAGATCGCGATGGGTTGGCTGCTCAATATATTGCACGCGATCAAACGCTGCGGCTGATTTTTCTTTCAATCCCGCCAAGAAGGCGAGAACGTATTCCACATTCGCACAGCGTTCGTTGAAGTCGAGGCTGTAGCACCAATTCGCACAGCCGCGTTGGCGTTGGGTCTCGGTTGTAATCGCGTCAATGGCCACGACCCGCTCGATGTCCCACCGCAAGTCGTCGCCGTTGAGTTTGATTTTAAGGTGCGTCAGCCCGTCGGCGAGAATCCATTCCGACAAAGTTTCTGGTAAACCGTCATTTAAGCGTTGGAGAATATCGCTATTGGTCAATGGGTCGAGGGCACCGACCAGATGATACAAGGGCATTCGGGCCTTTGGCTCGGCGAGCACATATTGATCGAGGTACTCTCCGGCGAAATCCGAATTGAGATAGTTGCTTAAATCACTGCCCACGAATTCACGACCCAGCAACCGATACGAACTCGTTCGCAATGCGTGACCATACGCATCGTGAATGGCCGCATCGAGCGGGCTGGCGGCGACCAATTGTGCCAACACCGGCATCGGTTCAGAGATTTCCAACACGGCGACGATTTCATCGGCCAAACTTTGATAGCCCTTCGTGAACTCGTGCATGATTTCGAGCGGATGCCCGACGCTGTTATCAAAGTTGTTCTTGTTGGCGACGTTCACCATCCGCTCGGCAAATTGGCACATTGCGAGCAAAGTCCGTTCGCTGGTCGTGGCAACACTCGGCCAAGCCCACACATTTCCCAGGGGCATCGAGCCGAGTCCCGTCCCCCGTTTTCCGAGGCGAGTCTCGACCGTGACCTGTACATTGAAGATCAAGGCACTCGTCACCACGCGCCCACCGAACTTCATCGGCGCACGATAGGCGATTTCCTGCGTCGAAAACGCGGCTTCGCAGATTTTAATATCAGTCGGCTGGGACACGTCGAAAGACTCTCAGTGCGAGTGATGCCCACGATCCAATATGCCTGCATTCCAATAGACCTGTCAGGCACTGTGGCCTGATTGATATTGGTAGCTGATCGGTTGTCAATCGATCTGTCAACCGTTGGACGCGCTAACGCAATTACGCCCAAGACGCGGCCAGTCGCCGCATCCCTTCCAGTGTTGAGATTTTCGGCTCATAGTGAAAATCGCGACCGGCGGACGAGATATTGAAGTAGTGTGA
This sequence comes from Planctomycetaceae bacterium, assembly GCA_043738845.1. Taxonomy (GTDB): domain Bacteria; phylum Planctomycetota; class Planctomycetia; order Pirellulales; family DASRSE01; genus DASRSE01. The sequence goes on along the minus strand of JAYUFG010000545.1, from coordinate 6,870 downwards.
CGTACTCAATTGGGCGGCGAGAAATCGTGTCATGCGTGGTTCACCCGAGCGTAGGAAAAGCCGATGCGTCATTTCCAAAACCGTTCCGGCGGCGTAGGCGGTCCGAGCGGAGATCGACTTTTTCAACGGCGGCAGACCAGCCATGTTCATCAATTCGCCGATCCAATTCCAGCAGTTGACCGGTTCGCCTTGGCTCAAAAAATAGGCTTTGCCCGCGACCGGAGAATTCGGCGTGAGCGCATCGGCGGCTTGCAAATGAGCTTGGGCCGCGTTTTCCACGTAGCTCGTGTCGATTAAATTTTGACCATCGCCAACGCGGCGCAACTGTCCCGCCCTGGCACGCTCTAAGAGTCGTGGAATCAAATGCCGATCACGTGGTCCCCAGATTAAATGGGGTCGCAAAGCACAAGTGACGAGCGACGTGCCATTGTTCGCCGCGAGGACGGCCTGCTCGGCGAGAGCTTTAGTACGGGGATAATAACAGAGCCAGCGGGTCGGATAAGGTGCCGATTCGTCGATTCCACACTGGTCGCGACCGTCGAACGTCACGCTGGGGCTGCTGGTGAAAATGAGTCGCGGAACATTTTGCTGTCGGCAAGCGGCGATGACATTTTTCGTGCCGACCACATTGGAAACGTAAAAATCGTGCCACGGCCCTCCAATCCCGGCCTTGCCCGCCACATGAAAAACGGCGTCGATCCCGGAACAGGCGGCAGCAATTTTCTCGGCTTCCAATAGGTCGCTCACGACCGTTTTGACGCCGAGAGCGGCCAGATCCTCATCGGGCCGTCGAATAAGGACTCGAACCCGGTCGCCACGCGCGACGAGTTGTTCGACGACATATCGGCCGAGAAAGCCATTAGCACCGGTAACGAGGCAGTTCATCCTCGGAAAGTACCACGACCAGTGTTGCAACCCAATAGGCCAATCGGCTCGCGCTCGCCCCGTTCCCCCAGATTGGTGTCATTCGTTTTGATGCGATGGACGGACCGCTGGAATGAATGGTTGAAATTTCCCGTAAAAACTGATTTCGGTTGCAAAATGGCACAATCTCACCTAAGTTATGTAGTTGTCAGGAGTTACGGAACGACTTTCGGCGAAGGGGACGTTGCTGCCAAAGCCGTTAATCGGCTGCTCCCTTGTACCGAAACTTCCTGACAGATCAGGGGTTAAATAGGCGTCAAAGTCTGCGCCGTGGAAACCTGAAACGGAACCGCAATCGGCAAAATCCACAATTAAGGGTGATGGAACGATGAGTACTACTGAACAATTCGACCCCTATTACACCTGGCTCGGGATTCGACCCGAAGAACAACCGGCTGATCATTATCGACTGTTGGGCGTTTCTCGCTTTGAAGGCAATGCCGAAGTGATCGAGCATGCCGCTGATCGCCAAATGTCCCACCTTCGCTCGTTGCAGACGGGCAAGTTCGCTGTCCAGGGCCAAGCAATTCTCAATCAAGTTTCTCGGGCAAGAATCTGCCTTCTCGATCCCCAACAGAAAGCCAACTACGACCAAGCTCTGGTTGCTCAAATGTCGGCGGCGACTGCCCAAGCTGGGTTCTCGACGAGCGACATGCCGTATGAACCGTTGGGCGACTCGCCTTATTCAACGTCGTCTTCTGTCTCACCGGTCAAGCGAAAATCAAAACGAGATCCGTCGAAGGGAGGCCCGTCGATTATCGCCGCTGTCTTTGGAGCAGGGGCGGCTGGGGCGATTTTCTACTTTGTCTTGTTACCACTCTTCGGACCGAAGGCCAAAGAGGATCCGGCCAAGGCGAACGGCACGCAACCCGAAGCGGTTGCGAGTGTTTCGCCCAAGACGAACCCGGAACACGCCACTAAAGCGTCGGAGACCACGAAGCCGGTTGCGACTTCAACCGATCCTGCAAACGGCGAACCGAAAACGGTTGACACAAGTTCCAAACATTCATCGGATGTCAAAGACACAAAAGTGACCGCAAAGCCTTCGGTGAATACCCCCAGTGAAATTCCGGCAAGGACGCCGCTCGCCGAAACAAAATCTTCGACGAAAAATCCTCTCAGTAGCACGGGGACTGCCGAAACGTCCGTGAATAGTGGCGAGTCAACCAACGGAAACTCGCCGACATCAATCATCGACGATGGTAAGGAGCCAGAACCTAAAGTTGTCGCGGCACCCAAACGGACGGTCGTTCCAGGTGAAGCCGCCCTGCAAAAGTCCGAGGTCGATGCCAAAGAACTATTCGCAAAGGAATTGGCGGCCGCCAAAAAATCGGCCGAAAAATCGCAATTGGCGGCGACACTGCTCAGTAAGTCTGCGGAACTCGGCGACGACCTGACGGGCCAATATGTCTTGCTCGCGATGGGCCGGGACTTGGCCGTCACGGCGGGCGACCCTGTCATGGCCCTAAAAATCATTGATCGGATCAATGCGAAATACGACATTGACGGATTTAAGGAAAAAAGCGAACTCTTGACTCGCCTGTTGGAAACGGCCACGAGTGCTGCCGCCCAAACGGCTCTCGTTGAAGCCCAATTGTCGGTGGTTGATGAAGCGGTGAGCAAAGAAGATTACCCGACCGCTTTGGCCCTGGCTCGCGCGGCCTACGACGTGGCGTTGAAAACGAAAGATGTCAAATTGGCCAGCCGCGTGAAAGATCGCGGCAAGGATTTGAACACGGTGGCCAAGGAATTCACGCTGTTCTCCGACGCGAATAAAACCTTGCAAACGACACCTGACGACCCGGCGGCGAACTTGGCTGTGGGCCGCTGGAACTACTTCACGAAACAGGAGCCGGAAAAGGCCTGGGCGTATCTGGCCAAGGGTTCCGACGCGAGCCTAAAGATCGTCGCAGAAAAAGAAATTGCCGCCCCGACCGAGGCGATGCAGCAAAGTGAACTGGCCGATGCGTGGTATGAGTTGGTCCAAATCACGAAGGTCGAGATTGAGAAAAACGCCTACTCGCTGCGAGCCTCACAATGGTACAGCAAAGCCTTACCGCAAATAACGGGACTGGCCAAGGCCAAGGCTGAAAAGCGGGTTGCCGACCTGCAAGCCAGTGCCGAAAAAGTCGTCGCTAAACCGGCTGACAAAACAGCGAGCGGTGCCGTCGCGACCCCGCACGGAAAACTGGTCGTCGGAATCATCGGCGAGTATTACAACGGAAAAAGCTTTGATACCTTGATCGGTTCGCGAATCGACACCGCACCCGGCTTGGGCTTCGCTGAGAGTCGCGGTTCCAACGTCCCACCCGAAGAATTCTCCATTCGCTGGATTGGATTTATTGTCGCTCCGAAGGCGGGCACTTACAAAATCCGAGTGGTCGCTAAAGACGGCGTCCGAATTTCAGTCGATGGCAAAATGGTGATCGACCAGTGGAAGGAAACCCGCGATGACCGCAACCGGTTTGGTGGGAAAGGGGGCTTTCCTGGTTTCCCTGGTCAAAATAACCAACAGGGCGATACTCGTACTTCCAACAAAGGCGACGCCACCGTTGCTTTGAGCAAACAACCCCTCCCGGTCAAAATCGAGTATTTTCAGGCCCGCGGCGACAAATCGCTGAGCATTACCTGGGAACAAGAAGGTGGTTTTGTCGAACAAGCCATTCCACCACAGGCATTCTCCCACGAACCGCCGCCGAAAAAGACGATCGGTCCGAATCCCAAATAGGCTGGTTGCCAGCAAGATTGCGCAAAATTAACCCTTGGCCCAAGGCCCCCGATTAGAGATAATAGGAGGTGGTCGTGATGGATTCTTCTTGCGCTTCGTCCTTCGCGCTCTTTGCGTCTTCGCGTTAGATAATTTCACCGCGAAGGAACGAAGAATGCGAAGGAAAGAATACGGGTTTTAATAACAGATTGGCCGTTTGAAGTGCGAAGCTGATGCAAACAGTCCGCTTGTTCATTCGCCTGAAAGGCGAACATTTTTCAGCCCAGGGCAACGCCCTGGGGAATCCGAACAGCAGAGTCGATCAAGCCCTGAAAGGGCGAAATACGTTTTATTTTGCCCCTTCAGGGCGTTGATGTTCGTGGTGGTCCGGTTCCCCAGGGCGTTGCCCTGGCTGAAAAATCTCAGCCCTTCGGGCTGTTTTGTATTCGTCATTTTTTCACACTTCAATCGGCTCATCGGTTTCGGTTTTATTGAACCTGTTCAAACCGCAAAAGTCTTTTCTTCAATCCGTGTTCCGTTTCGGAGAAGGCATCTTATGTTGTCGCGCGAGGCCATCTTCGAAGCCAGCACGACGTATTTTCTGCATCCCGTTGCCGAGTATCTTGAGGACGACCGCGTCACCGAGATCATGGTCAACGGCTGGAATCAGATTTACATCGAGCGGGGCGGCAAGCTCGAACTGACGACAGCCCGCTTTCCCGACGAAGACGCGCTGCTCGCAGCGATCAAAAATATCGCCCAGTGGGTGGGCCGCGATATTGGTCCGCAGCGGCCGATCCTGGATGCGCGTTTGCCCGACGGTTCCCGAGTGCATGCGATCATTCCGCCCGCCGCCGCCGATATCTATCTCAGCATTCGTAAGTTTTCACGAACTGGAATGGATCTGTCGGACTTGGTTCGTTTTGGTGCCCTCTCGCCAGAGGCGCAAGAGTTTTTGGAACTGTGCGTGCGGTTGCGAAAGAACATTGTGATCTCCGGCGGAACGGGTACCGGCAAAACGACGTTGCTCAACGCCGTCTCGGCGGCAATCCCGGAAGAAGAACGGATCGTCGTCATCGAAGACACGACGGAATTACGACTCAAGCAAAAACATTGTTTATATTTGGAGGCTCAGTCGGAAGGAAGCCAAGGCTCCAACAGTCGGGGAATTCGGCCGTTGTTTGTGGCTTCTCTCCGAATGCGGCCCGACCGAATTGTCGTCGGCGAAGTTCGCTCGGGCGAAGCCCTCGACATGATTCAGGCCATGCTCAGCGGTCACAGCGGCAGCCTAACGACCGTCCACGCCAGTGCGCCGCTGGATGCGTTGATCCGGCTGGAAACCTTGTCGCTGATGTCGGATGTAGAAGTCCCAATGGTGGTCGCCCGGGCACAGGTTGGCTCGGCGATTCATTTGATTGTGCAATTGTCGCGATACGTTGAGGACGGCAGCCGCCGGATCACGCAGATCACCGAGGTTTGCGGTCTGGATTCCGACCAGAAATATCAACTTAAAGACCTGTTTGTCAGCCGATATCAGGGAAAAGGGGCGGACGGCCGATTGAAGATCGACCTTGTCCCGACGGGCGAAAAACCGACTTTTCACGCGGAGATTCGCAATCAGGGGATGACCGATCAAGTGAAAAGGAGCCAAGCCTTATGGTCCTAAATCGGGAAAAACCGGGGAAAGCCCACCGACACTGGTCGGCAAGATATCGCCGTGGTTCAGCGGCGATTGACTATGTCTTGGTGCTGGGGATCATCCTCCCTTTGGCCGGTTTCTTGTATAAGGTGGGTCCAAAAATCATCAATTTAGTGTACGATATGGTTTGTGTGCTGACCGCTTGGCCATTTCCGTAAATGCCATTCTCGTAGGTCAGGTACCCCGTACCTGACCTACGGGAACTAAAACAACTTTCCAACAAATAACCGTCCCGCTGTGATTCGGTCGGAACACCGAATTGACATTTTGTCGAATAGAAAAACGAGAGGAGAGCACTTCATGAACGCATTCGCGAAACCGTGGTCGAGATTGCTCCGCAGGTTGCACCGTGATGAACGGGGCGGCGTGAGCATTGAAACCGTCCTGTTGATTTGTGCGATCGCTTTGCCAATTTTGATTTTCATCATCAAGATGGGTTGGCCGACGATCAAGGCCTTCTTCAACAAAGGCATGACCGATTTGCAAGACGGCTCCAACGCGGCGCAAACCCAATAGTCCGAGATTGCGATGCTGGCTACCGGACTGTTGCTGATCGCGACCGCCTTCGCGAGCGTTAGCGACCTGCGCAGTCGCAAAATTTACAACTGGACAACGTACCCCAGCATTGTGATCGCGATTTTTTTGAACGCGCTGGGTCTGTTCGATGGATTCCCGAACGAGGGTGCGTGGAGCAAGGCATCGCTCGGAATTGTGGGCCTGAATGAATGTCTGCTGGGACTGGCCGTGTGTGGAGGGTTGCTCTTGGCCGGGTTGATCCTGTTCAACATCGGCGGCGGAGACGTCAAACTATTCATAGCCATTGGAGCTTTTTTGGGGACGGAGTCGGGACTTGAGGTCTTGCTGTGGACCTTCATCCTGGGCGGGGTCGTCGGTGCGGTGATTTTAATCTGGCGGGTCGGGGCCGTTCGGTTGGTTAGAACGTATGCCCGTTGGATGTGGAATTTAGTCGTGTGGCGTACCCGGCCGGAGATCACGTCGGAAGAAAAGCTGTTGTTTCGCTCGGACTTGTGGTTGGCTCCGTGTGCGTTCGCTGCCATCGTGTTCATCAAACTAAACTGGTTGCCGGTCCTGTGACGTTAGGAATCGTATGTTGCGTTCCGCTGCGATTGCCTGTTTGCCTTGGCTCGGCGTAATGCTCGCCGCTGCGGTCGGGGTACGCTTATTGATGTGGGCGTGTCGCTCGCACTTCGATCTGCACCGCTTGCGAAATCTGCATCGCGATCAGACTGGCGGCGCACAAAGTTTGAGCTTTGTCCTCGCCACGCCCGTTTTCATCATGCTCATGCTGCTGATCGTGCAAGTCAGCCAAGTGATGATCGGCGTGATCGTCGTGCATCAGGCCGCTTATGCTGCCGCTCGTTCGGCTTCGGTCTGGATTCCGTGCGAGTTGAGCGAAGACTACGTTCTCGATGAGAACCACGAAAATTACATCGCTTCACTCGGCGGCGTGACCTACAAGGACAGCCATCCCGTTCGCGAATTGTCGTCCGGCACTAAGTTTCAAAAAATTCAAGAGGCG
>JAYUFG010000544.1:0-3301 GCA_043738845.1 Planctomycetaceae bacterium | reverse complement strand
CCAGCCTCATGCGCGGGATATTCTTCCGCTGCTGCGGCGCCGAACTCTTCGCCTAAGCATCGCTCGATGTTGCAATTTTTATGGTATGAGCCATAATTTGCCAGAAACCGGCCCAACGCTGAATGAAGAGGTCCAATCCAAACAGACTGCCTCACCCCTACTTTCGTCAACCTATCGAGTGTCACGCTCGGTTGCAAGGATTTCTTGGGCAACTTTGGCGGATACTTCCGGAATTATAAAATATTTTTTTGTGAACCATCGAACCGAGTGTAACTTCAAAAATGCCCTGTTGCGATTGCTCTTAAAAAAAGGACACTAAAAATTCAAAAAGGGAAAATAATTCCAAACTTTTACAAAGGCCTTGCGCGAAACGCACCAATATCCGGCTGGCGATAATGTTGGCGGAAATTTCCGGAGTTGAAACGATCCAACACAGCATGATACGCTGACGGAGCGAGAATCATTACCCACCAAAGTACAGCCTCCACGAGTTCTCATCCTCATCGTCGTATGGCCACATTTTTATTCACCTGGGAACTTGGCGGCGGACTGGGGCACGTCATGCCCTTTCGGCCCGTCGCGGAACGCTTGATCGCCAAGGGACATCGGGTGGTGGCCGCGCTGCGGGAACTGACGCACGCCGAACGAGCGTTCGGTGATCTGTCGATGGAGTATCTGCCCGCCCCGTTCAAGTCGTGGCGGACCGCGGATCGAATGGATCCGCTGTTGACGTTCGCTCATATCTTGCACAACACCGGTTGGTCGAGCGTGAATGACTTACGGACGTTGACGAACGCTTGGCGAACGATCTTTCGTTCCATCAAGCCGGACGTGGTCATTTGTGACCACAGCCCAACGGCGTTGTTGGCCTTGCGCGGGGTGCCACGGGCGATTGTAATGTGTGCCACTGGCTATGCCAGTGCAGGGCGTTCGGAAAGGTGTAACATTGTCGGTTGCCTGGGCCTTTGGTCACGCGGTCAAGGCTTGGCCCGGCAAGACGGTCGAAACAGATCCGATTGCGGCATCTTTATCGCCCGGCCGATTTTTTGAGAACGAGATGATTGGAAACATTCCGACCTGCCGTATACGAGCACTGGCAAAGCCACTGGCACCCGGCGGCACGACGATCTCACGAAGCAGTTCCGGCCAACGGTCCACACAGCGAACCCCACGCTGCGGAATCGCAATAAAAACAACTGCGTCTCATCCGCCCAACACCTTTGCCAATCGCTCGACGATCTTGGACGACGGTTCTCCCAACTCTTGAATCGTGAACTTTCGTGCGGTCGGCCCAAGCACGTCGATGGAGATTTCCAACCGTTGTCGGGGAAGGCAATCCACGACTCGGTCGGCCCATTCGACGAACGTCACGCCGCTGCCGTCGAAATACTCCTCTGGCCCGAGCGCGAGAAATTCGTCGTCATCTTTGAGTCGATAAGCGTCGAAGTGAAAGATTGGCCGCCGACCCCGATATTCATGTAGCAGCACGAAAGTCGGGCTGACGACATCGCGCGAATCAATCCCTTCCGCCGCGCAGAACGCCTGCACCAGCCGCGTCTTTCCCGCCCCTAAATTGCCGATCAAGGCCACGACCGTTCCATTGGGCAACAACGGTACACCGGCAAGTGACAGAGGTACGCCGTCGGGTGACATCGGTACGCGGTTAAACGACATCCCCGACAACGCCGCTCCAAGGGCAACGGTGCCCTCTTCGTTTTCAGTGGTATAGGTCCAGGAGGTCATTTTCGTTCAACGCTTTGCGTCCGGCGTGTTACCATTCATAATCGGCACCCGAACAAATCGCGGCCAATAAAGTTGCGCATCCTTGAAGACCTGCCAAAAATCAAACGAGTTGACTACGTAACTAATTATCAACTCGCCGTCGGACGACAACATCGGATGGGCCTTCGCCGCGTAACTAAAAACTTTTTTATCGAGGGCCATTTCGGGACACTGAAACACCACCTGCGAATCGGACCACGGTCCCTGGGGAGCGGTCGCCGTGCGGAGCAAAATTTTATCCGACAGACCACTCTCCGTGTAGACCAGGGCGAACTGCTTCACGCCCGACTTTTCCGTGCCCGGCAACAACGAAACCGAATACTCAGCCGCCAGCCCCTTCGCCAAATGCTCGGCCTGTTTCCAGTCGTCGCCCCACTGGCCACCGTGATAAAATCGCCAAGACGAAAAATCGGCGATCTTTTCCTGGGCCACGCGGGCGACAATCGACGACCTTTCGGGGAACGGTTTTTTTCGCGTCTCGTCGGTGCCGTACACATAAAAGTATTCGCCCTCAGCGAGGATCGCCGCGCCGAAGCAAAGCTGTCGGTCGGCCTCGTAAATGGCGAAGGGGATTTTTTGCCGCGTTGCTCGCCAACTCGTCGGTTCGTCTTGCGGGTTGGCAATCGTCGCCAATTCGCGGCCGATTTCGCGAAAGCCGAACGCGCCCGGCTCTTTTGTTTTTTCGATTCGCGAGACAAACAGCGACAGGCGTTCTTTCGCGATCGCACCGGCCTGAAGCCAAAACCAACTTTGCTCTTCGTCGGGAATGAGGAGTGCGATGGGTTTTGGTTTGGCGTTTTCGGTGGCTGGTTTAGTCTGATTGTTGGGCGGCATTTTCACGAAGAATCGCACCTTCGCATCCTTCCCTTGACCATCTTGCCAAGCGGCCGAGTTGTTGACCATTGTCGCGGCCTGCCGCTTGCCATCGCGAACTTGTCCGACCCAGGTATCGCTGAACAACCACAGCGTTCTGTCTTTGGTCAACGCGACCGAATACGCGCCATCCCCGCCGATCCAGCCCTCGGTTTGCTCAAAGAGTTTATTGAACTCTGGCAGACTCTCCCCTGTGCCGAACTTGATCGTCCCGGCCGTTTCTATTTTACCGTTGGGCGTTTTTTCTGGCGTCCCATCGGCCGTTCGTTCCGGTGTTGTTTTCGCAACCGGTTTTGCTTCGTCCACGGCCGACGTGTTATTGACGAACGTGAGCATCATCAGCAACACTGCGAAATAACAATTGAAGCGAAACATGTGGTTGAACTCCGGGGCGCAGCTCAGCGGGCGTGTAACCCAGGTTGTGAGCGATCTTGGGTACCCGATGTGAAAAAGGACTCGTAATTCGCAACTACGACTTTGCTCCACGGAGTTTCGCCACCAGGGCCAACAGTGCCTTTTGCGGATCGGCGAATTTTTTGATCCCTTCGCTCATCAAGGTGGATTCTAAATGCTCCATGTTGATCGTCCGGTCGATCTCGTCGAGGATGGCCTGTGACGGAAGCTGATCGACCTGTCGCGTAAACAA
>JAYUFG010000543.1:0-8715 GCA_043738845.1 Planctomycetaceae bacterium | reverse complement strand
GGGCGCAGAACGACTCGGCCACGGTGCCGGTTATGAATATGCCCATGATGCGGCGGACGGCGTCGCGGCCCAAAATTATTTGGGTGTGGATCGAGAATACTATCGGCCAACGGATCGCGGTTATGAGCGCGAGCTTGGCCAGCGGTTAGAAACGATTCGCGCAAAGTTGCGTTCGGCGCGAAACGTAGTGCCGCTAGAATGAATGGGATGTAACGAACAATAACAAAACGGATGGACGATCATGCCTCTTCCCAATGATGCACCGTTGGATGATTTTGGACCCGATGATTTGCCGTCCGACGATTTATCGCCAACAAAACCACTATCACAACCGAGCAACAGTTCAGTTGAGGTGACGGAACGACCAGACGTTTTGACCTTGTTCGTCCCGCCCGCAGGTTTGATCAAAGGGAGCAAGGGATTGATTGTTTTTGCCGTTATCTGGTTGTCGTTTTCGACGCTCATGTTAGGAGCCATTCTTTTTGGAGCGGTGAAATTTGGTAAACCTCCGGCAGACAATCAAAATGTTTTGTTTCCCGCGTTGTTCGTGTCGGTGTTTGTCTTAGCGGGAGTCGGCCTGTTGCTTTCGTCGATTCAAATGGGAAAAAGAACCGCCGAGATGGCGATTGCGGGCGGGCGATTGTTCATCATTCAAAAAGGAATTTTCGGCACGAAGCAAAAGGAGTGGGACGCCGACGAGATTGCCAGAGTCTGTCTCGGCCCGTCGGGAATGCTGGTGAATGACGTCCCGATCATGGAGTTGCAAGTTCACGACAACGCTGGAAAAAAGCTGGGCTTTTTGAGCGGCCGCAACAACGACGAACTCGAATGGCTCGCGGCAATGATCTCCGCCAAACTGCAATCGAGAAATTCTCCGCCATGAACGGTGTACACGAAACGACCGATCACGACCAAGATGCCGAAGGTGTGGCAAAAGCTACTGTCCGCAAACAAATTTGAAATGCTCGCCCTACCCTACCCTACCCTCCACTCACAAACGGATTCGTTCGCTTCTCACGACCGGTCGTTGTACCGACGCCGTGACCTGGCAAGACGATGGTATCATCCGGCAACGTGTACAGCTTTTCGCGAATTCCCTTCGCCAGCGTCTCGAAATTGCCATCGGGAAAATCGGTTCGGCCAACGCCATTGTCGAACAGAACATCGCCACCGAAAACCACCTTCGGCGTCGCATCGTGCCAGATGAAGACGACGTGACCGCTGGAGTGGCCTGGAATCTCGCGAACGGTCAAATCAAAACCGGCCGCCGAGTAAACCTCCCCTTCCATAACCAACACATCGGCTGGCGGACTGATTATCTCGAAGCCAAATTCGGCCGACAAGTTCTGCCAAGGATCGGTCAACTTCTCAGCTTCATTTTCGCCAATGACCAAGGGACAATCGGGCCAACGTTCCTTCAGCGCACCGTTCCCGGCAATATGGTCGCTGTGACCGTGGGTGTTCAAAATCGCGGCGGGCGATAGCTTCTGTTCGTCCAGATAGGCGAGGATTTTGTCTGGCTCGAAACCGGGATCAATCACCAGACAGTCGCTGCGGCCCTCCAGATGGGCCACAAAAGTGTTCTCCTGAAAGGGTTTAGAGACGATTGCCTTCAGACGTAATTGGCTTGGTAGCACGGAAATTGGACTCGCTCGGTTCGTGGAAATGGAGTAGATTGGGAAACTTATGCCGCCCAGTCGGGTATGACAAGGGGCGGCAAGCCTGATCGGGGAGCATTTTTTGGCGTATGCGTTTGTTTCTCACCCCGTTTTCCTGCCGAGTTTCCTCACCTAACACGCACATCGCTTTGGTCCTAGAAAACGGGCTGGGCAAGTGATTCCGGCCTGATTTTTCCACGTTATCCTTTTGAGACGGTTATGGCGATAACAAATTTGACGAGGTCTGATTTTTTCCGACAAGGAGGTCCGTGTATGTCCATTCGTAATTTATTGCTGTTCGTGGTTGGCCTGGGAATCGGACTGACCTTCAGAGCGGTTTCGGCCACTGCGGCCGAGGCGGCCAAAGAACATCCTTTGCTTCCCGCGCTACGCATTGCCTACGACCTCCAAAAACATATCGACGGGGAGGTGAAGGACTACACCTGCACGTTCGTCAAACGGGAACGAATTGGAGATCAACTGACGGAACCCGAATATGTGAATGCGAAATTCCGCCATGAGCCGTTCAGCGTCTACCTGGGTTTCCTTAAGCCCGAAAGCAAAAAGGGCCAAGAGGCCATTTACGTTGAGGGTAAAAATGACGGCTGTCTCGTGGGACATGGTTGCGGATTGCAAAAACTGCTTGGACCAATCAAGCTCAAGCCAACCAGTGCCTTGGCGATGAAGGACAATCATTACCCGATCACCGAAGCAGGCGTTCGCAATTTGGTCAAGCGACTGATTGAGGTCGGAGAGCACGATTCGAAATTCGATGAGTGCGAAGTAAAGTTCTTTCAGAACGCAAAGATCAATGGCGTAAACACGACTTGCATTCAGGTTTCTCATCCGAACCCTCGCCGCGAGTTCTTGTTCAACATGGCTCGCATTTACATCGACGACGAGCAGCGGATTCCGGTTCGATATGAGTCTTACGACTGGCCGAAGACGGCAGGTGGCAAGCCTGAACTGATCGAGGAATACACGTACCTCAACATTAAGTTGAACGTGGGTCTAACCGACGCAGATTTCGATCCGAAGAATCCGGCGTATCAGTATCCGTAGTTAATTGTACGGGTATAACTTGTACAAGCGGCGTCTCGCCGCTTGAGTACAAAGAACGCGGCGAGACGCCGCGTGTACGAAGTTATTTTTTCTTCGACCAGGCCAACGCCGCCCGCGCCACGTCAAACGCCGCTTGCGGCTTGGCAATTCGCCGGGCGTTCTCCTTGAGTTTGGCCAAGCGAGGTTTGTCAGCCAGCAATTCGCCCAGCTTATATGGCAGGGTCGATAGATTGTTAATCTTAATCGCGGCCCCGTTTTCCAGCAGGAAATCGCTGTTTCGTGTTTCCTGACCGGGAATCGGATTAACAATCGCCATGACCGCACCCCGGGCAAGAACCTCGCTCGTAGTCAGCCCGCCCGGCTTGGAGAGAACCACATCGGCGACCGCCATCAACTCATCCATTTGATGCGTGAAGCCAAGTATCTTCACGCGATGTTGCGACGGAACGTCTTCCTTGCTTAGTTGTTTTTGCAGCTTCTCGTTTTTGCCCGCCACGACGACGACCTCGAGCGGGTGTTCCAGCGACAGGACTCCGCGAAAAATTTTCTCGATAGGCCCAACGCCAAAGCCGCCCGCCAAGATCAGAATGATCGGCCGATCTCCGCGAAGGTCGTGCTGCTTCAAACAGATGGCCCGATCTTGCGGGCGACTAAAGACGGGATGGATCGGGATGCCCGTCACGGTGATTTCCTCACGCGGGATTCCCCAGTAATGCAGGTTCTCTTTTCCTTCGGTCGTCGCGGTAAAGAAATGATCGCACGGCTGATGAACCCATAAGCGGTGTGTTTCAAAGTCGGTCGTCGCGGTCAGGTGCGGGATATTGAGCTTCTTCTTTTTCCGCAAGTGGGCAATCATTTCCGTCGGCAGAAAATGGGTGTTTACGATCACGTCCCATTCGCCTTCTTTTAAGAACTTCAAAAACTTGGTCGTGTTCATTTTTTGCAGAAGGTAACGAAAGCGATCTCCGCTGGCACCCTTCGGCGGGCGATCCAGCATGTCGTACAGATAGCCGAGCATCTGCGGGGCATGATTGACCAAGTCGAGATACGCCTTGCCATACAATCGCCGAAACAGTGCCGTGGTGTATTCGAGGACGTCCACGTTTTGCACTGCGGCGTCGGGAGCCAATTCCCGCAGGGCCAACTCGACCGCCTGCGCCGCCCGCAGATGTCCCGCGCCGACCGATGCGGATAAAATCAAAATACGTGCCGACATATTTCACTCGCCAGTTTGGTAATAAAACGAGGTGTCCATTGAAGACTGGATACGATTGCATCGTATCACAAAAATCTATGCGACGGGGCTGGCACTTGGAAGGGGAGTGCGCTAAAACTTGTGGAGGGCTTCTGAAAACGGTTCGGACAAGGCAACCCGACGACCGATCAGGTCACTACCTATTGTTATTTTGTAATTGCGAATTCGACAACCCAGGTGACTTCCATGACGCAATATATTCTCGCCCTCGACCAAGGTACCACTTCGAGTCGGGCCATTGTTTTCAACCATGCAGGTCGGGTGGTCGCGTCGGCCCAGCAGGAATTTCCACAAATCTTGCCAAGTCCTGGTCATGTCGAACATGATCCGGAAGCAATCTGGTCGTCGCAGCTTTTCGTCGCGCAAGAAGCCTTGCGAAAAGCGAACGTCACGCCGCAGCAAATTGCCGCGCTGGGCGTGACCAATCAACGCGAGACGACGATTCTTTGGGAAAAATCTACCGGTAAGCCCGTCGCCAACGCGATTGTCTGGCAAAGCCGTATCACCGCGCCGATCTGCGAGGAACTCAAACGGGATGGACATGAAGCAACCTTTCGTCGGAAAACAGGTTTGGTCGTCGATGCGTATTTCTCTGCGACGAAAATCAAACACTTGCTCGATGTGCATGGCCTGCACGAGCGGGCAGCGCGGGGCGAAATTTTGTTCGGCACCGTCGATTCGTTTTTGATCTGGCGACTGACCGGTGGAAAACAACACGTCACCGACTATAGTAATGCCAGCCGCACGCTCTTATTCAATCTGCATACACTCGATTGGGATGAGGAACTATTGCGGATTCTCAATATCCCGCGAGCCATGCTGCCCAACATCAGATCGTCGAGCGAAATTTATGGGCACACTGTTCCGGATTTGTTCGGCAGTCCGATTCCTATTGCCGGAGACGCTGGCGATCAGCAAGCCGCTACGTTTGGCCAAGCCTGTTTCGAGCCGGGAAGTGCCAAAAATACGTATGGAACCGGCTGCTTTCTGTTGCTCAACACGGGAACGAAACCGATTCACTCGCAACACAATTTGCTCACGACCATTGGCTGGGGCGTACAGGGTCAGGTGACGTATTGCTTGGAGGGTTCGGTCTTCATTGCCGGGGCGGTCGTGCAATGGTTGCGGGACGGATTGGGAATTATCAAATCGTCGGCCGATGTTGAAAAGCTCGCCGCGAGCGTACCTGACTCCGGCGGCGTTTACTTTGTTCCAGCCTTTGTTGGCTTGGGTGCGCCTCATTGGGATCCCTATGCGCGGGGCGCGATCTTCGGGCTGACGAGAGGCACAACGGCCGCCCACTTAGCCCGTGCGGCGGTCGAGTCGATGGCATTTCAATCGCGCGACCTGCTCGCTGGAATGCAAAGCGATGCAGGCGTAAAGTTGAGTCAACTCAAGGTCGATGGCGGCGCGTCGCTCAATAATGAGTTGATGCAGTTTCAAGCCGACCTCCTCGACGTGACCGTTCGCCGCCCGGTCGTGGCCGAAACGACCGCACTTGGGGCGGCCTATTTGGCGGGCTTGGCCGTTGGATACTGGTCCGACTTAAACGACGTGGCGAAGAATTGGGCTATCGACCGGGAGTTCATCCCACAGATGTCACCTTCCGACCGCGACTGCCGCTGCACGCGCTGGGAGGAAGCCGTCCGCCGCTCGCTTCTATGGGAACAAAAGTAACTAGTAGACGGCGCGTCTCGCCGCAACCTATAAGCTAGGCGCATCTTGTACAGCAAACGCATCGTGGAACCGTGGTCAACGCAGAAGGTTCAATGTTTCGATCTTTGAGCAATAGTCCGTCAATGTTTGCCAGCGGGTGCTGCCTTGACGCCGCTGAGTGGGTGCTGCGTGACGGCGTCCCACGCTAATTCCTGAAGAAGCCGATTTAATTTCTCGTCCCACTGCGGATTCTTCGCATTCTTGATGACTTCGGGCATTGGCAAGCCAACCGGACTGCGGCGATAGATCACCGCGAAATGGCAATAACCTTCGAGGGCTTCGAGCGTTGGTTTCGGATGGCCCAACTTATCGGTGAACAGTTCAGATTGTTTTTCAATGCCGGGTGCCTCGCCCGCGATGATTTTTTCCCGCAGTGCAAGGACCGCCTGTCCCATCGGCACGACGAACAGGACTTGCTTGCCGAGTTTCTTGTTCAAGCTACTGACATATTCGTCCATCGTTTTGAAATAGGGCTCGTGCATTTTTCGCAGGTCGTCGATCTTCGCCGCATCAAAGTCAACCGAATCCTGTTTGCCCGTGAACGGCCATTCGTTCTTGTCCCAGGGAATCCAGAATTCCTGAATCGTCACTCGGACGTTTGGGTTGTGTTGGAAGGCCAACTCGGCGAATTTGTCGATGCCATCATCGGGCGTGTGCATCGGCGAAAGTGTGAGGACATCGATGCGACTTTCTTTCAGCGCGGCCTTGGCTTGGTTCTTCTCGTCGGGAACATTCCAATGTTGAATCACGCGCGAGCCGCCGATCTTCGACACGCCGACGATTTCATGCCCTTCAATGCCCGCCCCTTTTGCCATGTCACTCATAATGGGCGTGATGAAAAAGGCGTGAAAGCTGTGCCCACATGAAAAAACTCGCTGGCCTTTCGTGACTGGTTCGGCGGTTACATCGCCGGATGTTGTTTCACCGGTGGGAGCGGAAGGGTTAGCCTTTTGAGCGGTCGCTGGGGTTGCGATATTGGTCCAAAATGATAACGACAACAAAAATGCCGACAAGAATAACAGCCATGTGTTGGCAGGTGTTCGTCGATGAGATTTCCAAAGGAATTGAGTTTTCATGGGGTGACGTAGTTGGTGAGTGGTGAGGAGGAGTAAAGACGGAATCGCCAAGGTCATATCTCGCTCAACCGCTCTTGTGAATCTCCAAAGCGGTCGAGACGTACGCCCATCTTGCCCATGAGCGACAGGTACAGACTGCACATTTTACGATTCGGTTTGTCCAAGTAGTCGAGCACGCGACCGGTCTGAATTTGACCGCCACCACCGCCAAGCATGACCACTGGCAACTGTTGGTTGTCGTGGTTGCCAGTCATCATGCTGGAAAGATAGACAAGCATCGAGTTATCGAGGAGCGTGCGATCACCTTCTTGAACTTCGTCCAGCTTTTTCGCAATGTACGCAACCTGCGCGGCGAAGAACTGATTGACTTTGAGCCAGTCGGCCGAGTCGGAGTGCGACAGCAAGTGGTGGATCATGTAATCCACATTCAGATTGGGAAACCGCAGCGAGGAATGATCGTTGTTCAATTTCAATGTACAAACTCGTGTTGTGTCCGTGCGGAACGCTAAAATCAAAATATCGCAAATCAGCCGCATGTGCTGGTCGATGTCCTGGGGAATTCCGTCCTTGGGGCGAGGAACGTCTGGCTTGGCCAGCGTCGGCCTCCACCCTTGAAGGCGGCCAGCCCTTCCCGCTTGATCGATGCGTTGCTCCACTTCGCGTACCGA
This sequence comes from Planctomycetaceae bacterium, assembly GCA_043738845.1. Taxonomy (GTDB): domain Bacteria; phylum Planctomycetota; class Planctomycetia; order Pirellulales; family DASRSE01; genus DASRSE01. Next base: position 1,280 of record JAYUFG010000543.1, on the reverse strand, counting down.
CGAAAGATACTCGTCGAGTCGCCGCTGGTCCGATTGGCTGACAGTGTTTCGCAGCCCCCGCGTGTCTTCCAGCACGGCGTCGAGCACACTTTTGTCCCCCTTACCGACGTCGTCACGAAATAACCGGTCGAACGCGAGTGCTGGGTAAAGTTCGAGCGGCGTCGGCGTGCTGGGCGAACTCCATGAGATGTGCGAACTGTAGATCATCGAATAGTTTTTGTGGATCGCGGCGATTGAGGGTTCACACCCTAGCACGAGACTCGGCACCCTCGTCGCCGTTTTCAAATGTTCGGCAACGACCTGATCGCAACTGACCCCGGACTTGATCTCACCGCCGGGAGCAAGGTGCGCACCAGTGAGCAGATTGCCCGTTTGACAACTGTGAATGCCGCCGATGAGTGCCTCTTCGTTGTAGAGGCCGCGCACGAATAACATCTTCTCTCGGAACGGCTGGAGCGGCTCGAGTACCTTGCCGAGTTCCATTTTTTGGCCCGTGCCTTTGGCCCACCACTCTTTACTGTGAAAACCATTGCCGGAAAACAGAAAGGCAAGCCGGACCGGCGGCTCCGACGAATCATGCTGCGGATTGTCGTCGCCCCACACCGGAATCGATTCCAGCCACGGCAACGCCATCGACACACCCACGCCACGCAAGAGGGCGCGGCGAGAAAAGAAATAATTTGTGTGCATGGGGAAGTATCGCTTCTTCGAGTAAACCGAGCCATCGTCGGCTGACGTTGATGCTGACGAAGAACTGTTTGTCGAGGTATCGCGCCCGGGCCGCAACGAACGTCTGCCTCTAGCGTAACTCCTCGCCAGCCAGCTATTTACCTTCCCAATGTTTCAAAAGACAATGCGGTCCAAACCCATTCTACCTCATTTTGACCCGCCGCCAAAACGGTTTGCGAGCGAATCGGGTAAGGACTCGTGCTTTGTCACAACTTAAGTTTGAGATTATGTGCCATTGGCTCGACCCATTGATCTTAACACATCTTTGCTAGCAGTGCTGACTTGACCGGTACGGAATAATCGAGGTATGTATCATCGCTTTCGGTTTTCCGTGATCTACGCCTCAATCTCAGGTACGATCAATTGGTCAATTCTCACCTCCAAGCAACGCAGGCGTTGGCCAGCGGCATTCACGCCGTGCCCGACGCGAATCAGGCGTTTGCGTCCACGGTGGGGGCAGGGCAATCGCACGTCAAAACCCCTGTTTATTTGGCCTAAATTTCTCAAGCTGTGTTGCTAGCAGTGGATTTTTTCATCTTCCGAAACGAAAA
>JAYUFG010000542.1:0-3307 GCA_043738845.1 Planctomycetaceae bacterium | reverse complement strand
TTGGCCTGCTCTCATCCGACGATCGAGAAATCATTGATCGCGCCGCAACAGAACGGCGCGTCGTCGTAACCAACGACGAGGACTTTCTGATGCATTCCGCGAGCGGCATTCGCCATGCGGGCGTCGCCTACGCGCACCCCGGCTTTCTGTCGATTGGCGACACCATTCGCTATCTGATGCTCATGGATGCGTGTTACACAACCGACGAAATGCTCGATCGCGTCGAATACATGTCGAAATAACGCAGTGAGAGGTTTTCGACAATGATCGAGATGCCTTCCGCGCAAACACCCTATCCCGTCATTAAAAACAGCCGCGAGAGATGATAGCAAACGGGCGCGGCGAAGCAGATCGAGTCGATCCGGTCGAGGACGCCGCTGTGCCCTTCGACCAGGGTGCCGTAGTCTTTGACGCCGCGGTCGCGCTTGATGGCTGACATGGTGATCGAGCCAGCAAAGCCCATCAGGGCAATGACGAACGACATGATCGCGGCCTGCCAAATTTGAAACGGGGTCGCCCAATACAAGGCCGTTCCCACCAGGGTCGTTGCCCCCACCGCACCCAACAAGCCTTCCCACGTTTTGTTGGGACTGATCGACGGGGCAATTACGTGACGGCCAAACAACTTGCCCGAAAGATACTGCATCGCATCGGCCAGCTGCACGATCAAGACAAAGTAAAACAGCAATCTCGCACCAAGATGCGGGTCGTTGACCGAAATCTTTGCGGGTGCCAAGGCTGTCGTTTCGGGAATCCTTGCTGTTGGAGGAGATGAATCTGTTGCTTTGCTCGTCTCATCGTCGGGTGCTTGTTGGGCGTTCGCTGCAACCGGCGGTTTAGAAGCAGTCGACGTTTCGGGCGATGGCGTCGTCGCTTTGTTGCTCGTCGTTGCGACGATGTTCGGTTTTAAGTACATCAAGGCGGGCGCGTGGCTCAAGCAATAGACGCAAATCAAGCAGCCCGCCTGAATTTTTGCGGTCCGCTCCAAAAAACGTTTGTAGTCGCCGGAAAACGCCACTCGGGCCAGCACAAACAAAAAGGCGTACACCGGTATCAAGACCGAGTAAACGTCGTACAATTGCCACGCGACCATCACAAATTGGGCCGGTGTGAACAAGAAGAATATCCAAAATAGCGCGCGGTGATCGCCGGGCCGTGTGGGTGTCAGTGTGATAAATTCTCGCAACGCCCAAAACGCAATCAGGCCAAACAGCACGACGGTGGTCGTCGTCCCCAACAAAATCGACGCCGCCAGTAATGAACACATCAGCCAGTACGCCCGCATTCGCGAGTTAAAGGTTTGCACCGCAGCGGAGTTCAAACCGGAGTCGGGCTGGCGTTTGAGCAGTTGGCCGACGGCGGTGGCGGCCGCCAGAACGGTTAGGACGCCTCCCATGAGTGCCGGCATTTTCCAATCCATTTGCGTTGATTTTTACCGGGATAAATGAGGAAATGATGAACAGCGAACAATCAACGGGGAACAGGAAAAATCAGGCGTCTTTGAGACGGCGGACGGCGTTGCGAGCCCGTTCGAGAAAGCCGACTTTGGCTTCGCCCGGCTCGAGCCACATGGGTGGGCCGAACGTGATACAGGTTAATAGTGGGACGGGTAGGAATTCTCCTCGCGGCAAAATCCGATTCATGTTGTCTATATGGACCGGCACCAACTCCAAGTCGGGCCGTTTCTTACTCAAGTAATACAGACCACTCTTGAAGTCGCCGATCTCACCGTCGGTGCTACGACTTCCCTCTGGGAACACAATCAACGATTTCGTGCTCCCGATCTCGCGGATCATCATGTCCACCGGGCTTTGGTGAACCTTGATATCTTTGCGATCAATAAGCAGGGCGTCAAACACTTTGGTCGCCATATAGCGACGGACCCGCCCTTTGTCCCAATAATCTTTGGCTGCGACTGGGCGGGTCATCGCGCGAATGCTCATCGGCAAGGCCGACCAAACGACCAACATGTCGAGGTGGCTCGTGTGATTCGCGAAGTACACTCGCTGGCAAGTGTCGGGCTGACAATCAATCCAGCGCACGCTCGCGCCGGAAAGAAGTCGAGCGGCGGCTGCCAACAGCGTTCCGGTGAACATCGAACCAGGCCTTTCGAGCCGCCTCAGCAGACTCCAATCCCAACGTATTCCCGGACTTGGCCGGGCCACAAGACTAGCGGACAAGGGCATAGTAGCCTCCCTATTTGCCAACGCAAAGGGGCCACAATTCCGTTTCGGCCCCCGTTCCGACAGATTGGTTGCCAGGGAGGGGCTGGGCGTCACCCGATTGTGCCGAAATACCGGTTATGCCGCTGGAATTCGCTAAGCCCACATGTAGGCGGCCAACGAAAGGCGTACTCGCCGCATTCAACACCGCGTACTCGCCGCATTTAACACCGCTATTTGTTCATTGCCAATTGGACGCCATAGGCAATCCCGCCGACGACTGCAAAGACGACAAAAGCCAGGGCCAACTTCCCCCAGGTAAAGTCTTCGCCGAAATTCATGGCGAATTGGAAACCAATAAACGCCAACCCGCCGACGAGGGCGGAGACTTTCAGCCGATCCTGCATTTGCTCGTCCATGGACAATATCTCAGCAAGCGATGTGAGGGGTATTTGCGGTCAGAACACGAAGAAAAACTAATAAAACAAGCGTTTTTCGCCAAAAAATACGATTTACGTCTCGATTGGCTCTTTGACGACCTGTACGAAGTGGGGCGTCTTGGAGGACGTCGTCAGTTCGGACGCTTTTTTGTCGGCGTGCTTTTTCTGGCTATATTCAAACAGGGCGACCCGCTTGAGCGATTGGTTAAACACGCCCCAAAAGGCCTTCAGGCGGATTTCTTTGGCCGTTTTCGAGCGACTTTTTCGCTTAACCGGTGCTTTTTTGGCCGCTTTTTTCTTTTTGGGCTTTTCCTCGTCAGAACCATCATCATCATCGTCTTGTTCTTCGTCGTCGTCCTTTTCCTTTTCGCGTGCTTCCGCCGCGTCGTGTTCTTCGCGCAATGCCTTATGACTTAATGTTTTACGTGCCATGCGTTCCACCCGTCAGGTTACGATTTCTAAACTTAATTCACACCAAATTCGGCCCAAAAACGATATTTCGTGACCGAATCGAGCCTATCATAACCGATTGTTCATCGTTGGGGTAGATTCCCCCGCCGAAAATTCGCCGAACGAGACCACGTCAGCTTTTACGGTGGTAGGTGTGTGGTTAAAAACGTCGAGAGGAGAATTGGCGTATTGTGTGTTAAGGAACAGTCCCGAAATAACTTCCCGGTTTTGCGATCTTAGGTTAGCAGCGACGCG
>JAYUFG010000541.1:0-8719 GCA_043738845.1 Planctomycetaceae bacterium | reverse complement strand
GTCACACCGGGGGCTAACGCCCTCCGGCTCGCCACTTCAATTACGTCTATTCAATTATCTCCGGAGTCTTTGCGTGGCGAATATCAAACGTATTTTAGTGACCGGCGGTGCTGGCTTTCTCGGCTCCCATTTGTGCGACCGCTTGGTCGAGGCGGGGCACGATGTGATCTGTCTCGATAACTTTTTCACGAGCCAAAAAACCAACGTCGTCCATCTGCTCGATAAGCCGAACTTCGAGTTGATCCGCCACGACGTCACGCTGCCGCTGTGGCTTGAAGTTGACGAAGTTTACAACATGGCCTGTCCCGCCGCGCCGGGCCACTATCAATACAATCCCATCAAGACGACGAAGACCTCGGTCCTCGGCGCGATCAATATCCTAGGCATGGCCAAGCGGTGTCGCGCAAAAGTTCTGCAAGCCTCGACCAGCGAAGTCTACGGCGATCCCGAGGTCCATCCGCAAGTCGAATCGTATCGTGGGTGCGTCAACCCGATTGGCCCCCGCGCTTGTTATGACGAAGGTAAGCGAGTCGCCGAGACGCTGTTTATGGACTATCACCGGATGAATCGGGTGAATGTTCGCATCGCGCGGATTTTCAACACCTATGGCCCGCGAATGCACCCTTACGACGGCCGCGTCGTTTCCAACTTCATTCGCCAAGCGTTGCACGGCGAGGACATCACGATTTACGGAGACGGCTCGCAGACTCGCTCGTTTTGCTATCGGGACGATTTGGTCGAGGGTCTCGTGCGGTTGATGAATGGCCCCGACGATTTCATCGGGCCGGTGAATATTGGCAATCCAGACGAGTTCACAATCCGCGAGTTGGCCGAATTAGTTATTGAAATGACTGGGTCGAAATCCAAGTTGGTCTATCGCCCACTTCCGGCCGACGACCCTACCCAACGCTGTCCCGACATTTCGCTGGCCAAGGCGAAGCTCAACAATTGGCAACCCGCCGTGAAACTTCGTGATGGCTTGAAGAAAACGATTGATTGGTTCAAGTCGATTGACTTAAGTCACTATCGGGCACCAACGCCAAATTATTGAACATGTAACCGTGAACGAAAAAGTCAAAACCACTCCGCAATTATTTTGCTAGTTGGTTCGCTTGCTCGTGGAAGAAGTCCACGCATTTTTGCAACGTGGGCAGATCCCATTTCGCCTCGTACTCAAGCGAGATTGGACCCTTAAAACCTTTTTGTTTGAGAACGGCAAGCATCTCGGCCGCCTTGCTTTCGCCCGTCCCCCAAGGAACATCGTGCCACGCCGTTTTCTTGTCGTCGTTCGGAACCAAGTCCTTAAAGTGTGACGAGAAAACTCGCTCGCCGTACTTTTTGAGAACGTCCACCGGTTCAAGACCGCTCCGCTTCCAATGGCCCAGGTCGGCACAATAACCGATGTGCTTTAAGTCGCGAATCTGTTCGTAGGTGTAGTCGGGATCCCAATAGCGGCTGGGCTTCGGGTGATCGTGTAGGGCAACATTGATGGCGAACTCGCCCGCCAGTTTGTCGATCATGGGCAAGGCATTTTCTTCTGGCTCACTAATGATCGTCGTGATGCCAACCTTCTTTGCCCAAGCAAACAGCTTGCGGGCGTCGTCTTCCTTACTCGCGATGCCAATCACGCCCGTGTCGATGATTGTGGCATCGGCACTCTTAGCCAATTCGAGCATGGCTTTGATCTGCTCGTCGGTCATTTCTGGCCCCCACTTGCCCTTGTCGGTGTCGCTCAGTTGTTGGCCGGGATAGATTTCGATGAAGTGAATTCCCAAGCTCTTCGCGTTCTCGATCGACTGTGCGACGGTCCCTTTCGTCGTCCACGTTTGCAACGTCAGTTTCCAACCAAGTTTTTCCGCTCCGCTCATGTCGGGCTTCGCGGCCCAAGTCGTGGACACAGAGTACGAGAATACAACTGCCGACAACAACATCACAGCGCGGCGCATAGAAAGTTCCTCAAGGAATAGGGTGGGGCAAATGAAAGGTGGGAAATAAGCGGGATGCGGACAAGCACGTATTGCAGCACGCGCCATCGCAACCGATGAGTATGGCTGTCTCGAACCGGAAACGCAATTCGACCCCTCTAAGGAAGGGCCGAGAAATGTTCCCTCCAGTCCGGTTTCTCAAACGTCGGTTAGCCGCGCAAGCGAAGCGAAGCGGAACAGTTCCAAAACGGGGCGCAATAAAAGCTAAACCGGAAATTTAGTTTGGGCCAATCCCTCGGTCCCCGTGTTCCTCCGGAAGTCCAAATAACGCCGTTAAGTCGCTCGTTTTCCACCAATTTGCCGAGATTCTCCCCGTTTGTCAGCCAGCACGTGAAGCGTTAAAATGGTGCCTACTTAAGTAGTTGCATGGCAGTCGAAATCATCGCCCCAGTCTTTTTCGGGCTAACCCAACGGACCTATATTCTTCATGACGAAACATATTTTTGTAACCGGCGGCGTTGTTAGCTCTCTCGGCAAAGGCTTGACCAGTGCCAGTGTTGGCATGTTGCTTGAAGCCCGCGGACTTTCCGTGAGATTGCAAAAGCTCGACCCGTACATAAACGTCGATCCCGGCACAATGAGTCCCTATCAGCACGGCGAGGTTTACGTCCTCGACGACGGCAGCGAGACCGATCTCGACCTGGGCCATTATGAACGGTTCACCAACGGCCCTCTCACGCGGGACAGCAACTACACAACCGGCCAGATTTATCTTTCTGTAATTAACAAAGAGCGGCGGGGCGAGTTTCTCGGCAAGACCGTTCAGGTCATTCCCCACATCACTAACGAAATTAAGAGCGTTATCCAAAAGCTGGCGGCCGACGACGTCGATGTCGTCATCACGGAAATTGGCGGAACCGTCGGCGACATCGAGAGCCAGCCCTTTCTCGAAGCAATTCGTCAATTCCCTCTCGACGTTGGCAAGGAAAACTGTCTCTACATCCATCTGACGCTCGTGCCATACTTGAAGGCGGCGGGCGAATTGAAAACCAAACCGACCCAACACTCGGTCGGTCTATTGCGACAGATCGGTATTCAGCCCGACATTTTAATCTGTCGCACCGAACGGAGCATCAGCCGTGACGACCGCGAGAAAATGGCCCTGTTTTGCAACGTGCCGCTGGAGGCCGTCATCGAGGAAAAGGACAAGGACTTTTCGATTTACGAAGTCCCGTTGAGCCTTGTCGATAATCAGCTTGATGAATTGATCGTGAAGCGATTCGGGCTGAAAAACAAGAAACCCGACCTGACCGAGTGGCGCGATTTGTTATTTCGTTTACGCAATCCAGAGCATGAAATTAGCATCGCCGTTGTCGGCAAATACGCCGAACATCGCGATGCCTATAAGTCGATTTATGAATCGATCGATCATGCAGGCATGCACCACAGGGCACAGGTTCGCGTGCAGAGGATTCAAAGCGAATTGATCGAGCAAGAAGGACCGGAACGCCTGCTGACCGGTTTCGACGGTTTGCTCGTGCCCGGCGGTTTCGGCGAACGGGGAATTGAAGGGAAAATCGAGGCGATCCGCTTCGCCCGCGAAAAAGGGATTCCCTTTTTCGGTCTCTGCCTCGGAATGCAATGCGCCGTAATTGAGTATGGTCGCAACGTAATCCATTTGGACAATGCTCATTCGACCGAGTTCAACAAAGAAACGCCTCACCCAGTCATTTGCATGTTGGACGAACAGCAGAAAATTACGGATAAGGGTGGGACCATGCGGCTTGGCTCGCAGGAAGCCCGGCTCGACCCAAACAGCAAGTCATATACTGCTTACGGCGCAGCGGTGGTTCACGAGCGACACCGCCACCGTTACGAATTCAACGGCGTTTATCGCAAACAGTTTGAAGCTCACGGGATGTTGTTCGCTGGCCTCAGCCCCGATCATTCGCTGGTCGAGATTGTCGAGATTCCGGACCATCCCTGGTTCGTGGCCGTGCAATATCACCCCGAGTTCAAATCGAAGCCGACGTGTGCCCACCCCTTATTTGCCGGTTTCATTCAAGCGGCGATTGAACGTCACGCCACTCGCGGCGAACGAACGGTCGAAACGCCGTAAATGTTTGTACTCGATAAATTCAACCCAACCCATTCACCACCATGAGTAACCTGCCACCCGCCACGCTTTCCTTTCTGGTCACGACCCTCGCCACGCAGGCGATGGTCTCGCTGGGCGTCGTCCCGAATCCGATTACAAACAAGACCGAACCGAATCCCGATCAAGCCCGCCACTTTATTGATACGCTGGCGATGCTCGAAGTAAAGACCGACGGCAATCGCACGCCGGAGGAAAGTGAATTGCTCCGCTCGTGCATTCATCAATTACGACTCGCGGCAGTGACGGCGTAAACATCGAGATTCGAGGAAGGAATCGCCTTAATTCACCTTTTCCAAGTGAACCAAGTACGCCTCGACCATCAACAGGTTTCTTTCGCCCGATTGTCGCACGACGCCCAGCAAGCGGTCCATCTTCACAACCTCTTCCAATTGTTCATCAATGAACCATTGCAGGAAACCTTGGGCTAGATAATCGTTTTGCTTCGCGGCCAAGTCCATCAAGCCGGTGATCTGACGAGTGACCTCTTGCTCCCAATCAAAGGCCGCTTGCATCGCTTCTTCCGCCGAGGCAAAGCTCGCCTTGGGAGCCGGGATCGCCGGGATTTTCAGTTCGCCCTTGGTGTCCATGACGTACTTCACAAATTTCAAAGCGTGCTGACGTTCTTCCTCGGCCTGCGCCTCGAACAACTTGGAAAGCAGCGTCAATTGCCGATCATTAAAATGCGCCGCAATGCTGAGGTACTGCATACTGGCACCAAATTCATTGCCGATTTGCGCATTGATCGCGACGGCCAGTTCAGGACTAATTAACATGCTAATGTTCCTCAAAAAACTTGGGTCTGAAAAGTGTTTACGTCGCCGCCGCTACTTTTGGAAAACGATCCTGCAATGCCTGAACGGTCATCTCTTCTGTGCGGAGGGCTTCCATCGCTCGCACCGCCGCGTCGGCCGCCGGAATCGTCGTAATGCACGGAACGCCGTGCGCCACTGCCGCCGCCCGAATACGCCCTTCGTCCGTCCGGGCACCCTTGCCGCTGGGCGTGTTCATAATCAGTTTGATTTCGCCGTCGATCAAATAGTCGAGCAAGTTGGGGTGCCCTTCTTGCAGCTTCTTGACGTGCTGCACCTTAATGCCCGACGCCTCCAGCCGTAACGCCGTCCCTTCGGTCGCCATGAGTTCAAAACCAAGTTCCGCCAAGCGTCGCGCGAGATCGACCATGTGATCTTTCGTCCGGGACGACATGCTGATAAAAATTTTCCCGCTCGTCGGAAGGACCGTTCCCGCCGCCAATTGGCTCTTCGCAAAGGCAATCGAAAACCACTCGCTCACGCCCATCACTTCGCCCGTCGAACGCATCTCCGGACCAAGCACAATATCAACGCCCGCGAATTTGATGAACGGAAAAACGCTTTCCTTGACGGAGACATGACTTGGAATCGGGTCTTCAAAATAACCTTGCTCGTGCAGTGAAACGCCCGCCATCACCTTGGCCGCGACCTTGGCCACGGGCATTCCCGTCGCTTTGGAAACGAACGGCACGGTGCGACTCGCACGGGGATTGACCTCTAAAACATAAATGACCTGTTTGCCATCTTCCTTCTTAACCGCGTACTGCACATTCATCAGACCGATAACATTGAGTTGTTTGGCCAGCGCGTGCGTCGCCTGTTTGATTTCCTCGACGACGGGACCGGACAAGCTATACGGCGGAATCGCACAGGCCGAGTCGCCCGAGTGAACGCCCGCCTCTTCAATATGCTCCATCACGCCGGGAACAATCACGTTTTCGCCGTCGCAAATCGCATCGACATCGACTTCAATCGCGTCCTCTAAGAAGTGGTCGATCAAGACTGGCTGACCCTGGGCAACGATGAAAGCCTCGGTCACGAACCGCTCCAGTTGCGATTGATCGTAGCAAATTTCCATCGCTCGACCGCCGAGGACAAAACTCGGCCGCACGAGATTCGGATAACCAATTTTGTTGGCCTCCGCCCGGGCTTGATCCATGTTCCGCGCGATCCCGTTCGGCGGCTGTCTCAAATCCAACCGCTGCAAAATCCGGGCGAATTTTTCGCGATCTTCCGCGTCCTCAATCATATCAACGCTCGTGCCAATAATCGGCACGCCCGCACTCGCCAAGGCCCGCGCCAAGTTCAGCGGCGTTTGTCCGCCGAACTGCACAATCACACCGTCGGGCTGAACGCGATCACATATATTAAGGACATCTTCCGTCGTGAGCGGCTCAAAAAAGAGCAGGTCGCTCGTGTCATAATCGGTGCTGACCGTTTCCGGATTCGAGTTGACCATGATCGACTCGATGCCCAACTCGCGCAAGGCAAAGCTCGCATGACAGCAGCAATAGTCAAACTCGATCCCTTGCCCAATCCGATTTGGCCCACCCCCCAGGATCATAATCCGCTTGCCACCGGCGGGCTTCGGTGGCGTTTCGTCTTCGTCTTCGTAGGTCGAGTAGTAATAGGGTGTGTAGGCTTCAAACTCGGCGGCGCAAGTATCGACCGATTTGAACGTCGCCACGATGCCGCGACGTTTTCTTTCCTCTCGAACATCCATTTCCGAAGAATGCCAAATCGTCGCCAACTGTCGATCGGCAAAGCCATATTGCTTCGCCTTCTTCAACAATTCGCGACTGACCGTGGAAACGTCCGCATGTTGGCGAAGTTCGTCCTCAAGCGTGATGATCCCGCGCAGGTGTTCCAAAAACCAGGGGTCAATGTTCGTAATCTCGTGAATTTGTTCGAGCGACAGTCCCGACTTGAACGCATATCGCAGGTACCACACGCGGTCCGCATTGGGGATCGAGAGCTTCGCCCGGATTTCGTCGGAGGTCGGTTGTAGCGGCGTTCCCCACAAGTCCTTATTGTCGCAGCCGAAGCCGAAACTGCCGACTTCTAAACCGCGCAACGCTTTTTGAAATGACTCCTTGAACGTCCGGCCAATCGCCATGGTCTCGCCGACACTTTTCATTTGCGTCGTCAATGTCGCGTCGGCCTCGGGGAATTTTTCAAAGGCGAACCTCGGAATTTTGGTCACGACGTAATCAATCGTTGGCTCGAAACAGGCCTTCGTTTCTCGCGTAATGTCGTTGGCCAGCTCATGTAAACGATAACCAATGGCCAGCTTGGCGGCGATTTTCGCAATCGGAAAACCGGTCGCCTTCGACGCCAGGGCCGACGACCGGCTGACCCGTGGGTTCATTTCAATCACGATCATCCGGCCAGTGTCGGGATGAATGGCAAATTGAATGTTTGACCCGCCCGTCTCGACGCCGATTTCGCGAATCACGGCCATCGAGGCATCTCGCATCCGCTGATATTCCTTGTCAGTCAGCGTTTGAGCCGGTGCCACGGTGATCGAATCGCCCGTGTGAACGCCCATCGGATCGAAGTTTTCAATCGAGCAGATAATCACGACGTTGTCGTCGGCGTCGCGCATGACCTCCATTTCATATTCTTTCCAACCGATGATCGACTCTTCGAGCAGGACTTCCTTAATCGGCGAAAGTTCCAATCCGCGCCCAACAAGGTGATCGAACTCCTCGCGGTTGTAGACAATGTTCGAGCCGCTCCCGCCCATCGTAAAGCTGGGACGAATCACGCAGGGGAGGCCGATCTCCTTCAGAGCTTTGCGACCTTCCTCGAGCGTATGCACAACGACACCTTTACACACATCGAGACCGATTTTGTGCATCGCCTCTTTGAAAAGCTGACGGTCTTCGGCCTTGGCAATCACATCGGGCTTGGCGGCAATCATCTCGACGCCAAACTTCTCCAGGACGCCGTGGTGATGCAAATCCATCGCCAAGTTTAAGCCCGTCTGACCGCCGAGCGTCGGCAGGATCGCGTCGGGCCGTTCGACCTCGATGACCTTTGCGACCATCTGCCAGGTGAGCGGCTCGATATACGTCCGGTCGGCCATTTCAGGATCGGTCATGATCGTGGCCGGGTTGGAATTAACCAGCACAACCTCGAACCCTTCTTCACGCAGGGCTTTGCAAGCCTGAGTTCCGGAATAATCAAACTCGCACGCCTGACCGATGATGATCGGGCCAGAGCCAATGAGCAAAATCTTATGAATGTCGGTACGACGGGGCACGATGAGTCCTTCAGCGGTGCAAAAAGTGAAAGTTGCGGTCGCAGTGAGCGTTTGTAGGCCAATCCGGTGCCGGTTCTGCCACGTTTTGCGCGCGGAGCGAACCCGGCCGGGTGATTTGTAAAATCTCTCGAATTTATCACGCCGGACGTGACTTCTCAAGGTGCCCTTGGTGCGAAAAACGATTAGGAATTGAGGAATCGGCCAATTGGGCCGAAATTCCTGCAATCGCCACAGAAAATCGCCTTTCGCAATCGCCGCGCAACATATACCTTACGCGGCCAATAGTGAGACATCGTCGAACTCTTGGAAATTGAGGGTCATTAGGGTTTTTAGCTTGTTTGCGTGGGAGGTGGAAAGTTGTGCCAAGGTCGATTCGATAGCGGCTCGGAAGGATGCAAATGTCGCGTGGTACTGGTCGTAAACACTCTGTCGTTTCGCGAAACCCCAGAGTCGCTCGATGAGATTCAGGTTCGGTGAGTACGGCGGCCGGAACAGAAGTCGGAAGCCCAACTCGGCGGCCAGACCCTGGACCACCTTCTTGCGTTGATACCGCGCCGGGGGG
>JAYUFG010000540.1:0-8766 GCA_043738845.1 Planctomycetaceae bacterium | reverse complement strand
CGTGATCGGCAAGGTCTACCTGGCGAAGGGGATTTGCTATAAGCGGCGCAAGAGCATTGGCAGGACACCCGCGGAACCGGTGCCGGCGGGCATCGACTGGGATCTGTTTCTTGGGCCGGCGCCTATGAGGCCGTTCACGATGAATCGCTTCAAGTACAACTGGCATTGGTTCTGGGACACGGGCAACGGCGACATCGGCAATCAGGGGGTGCATGAAATGGACAAAGCCCGCTGGGGGATTCCCGGCGCGACACTTCCCAAAAGCGTGTTCAGTCTGGGCGGACGGTTTGGTTATGAGGACCAGGGTCAAACGGCCAACACGCAAATGTCGGTGTTCGATTTTGGCGAGACGCAACTGATTTTTGAAGTTCGCGGCCTCACCGCCGACAAACCCAAGTTTCATAATGTTGGCGTGGGGAACATCTATCATTATGAAGGGGGCGTTTATGCCGGTGGAAAATTCACGCCGAAGGACAGTGACAAGCCGGTCGATCTGCCCAAGTTCGATTTGAAAAAGGGGCCCGGCGGTGGGCACTTTGGCAACTTCATCGCGGCCGTTCGCAGTCGCAAAAAGGAAGACCTCAACGCCGAAATTTTGGAAGGTCACTACTCGGCCGCGCTGTGTCACTTGGCGAATATCTCGTATCGCCTTTCGGAAGAAGTTCCTTTCAATCCGAAGACCAAGGCACTCGGCGACAATAAAGAGGCGTATGAAACGCTGGCTCGCATGGAGGAGCATCTGTCGGGCAACGGCGTGAAGCTCGACGGTTTGAAATATCACCTCGGCCGCAAGTTGAACTTCGACGCTGCGACCGAACGCTTCGTCGGCGACGAAGAAGCGAACAAATTCCTCACTCGCGAGTATCGCGCTCCGTTCATAGTGCCAGACAAAGTGTGAGAGGAAAATCGGGGGAAGCGATGAATGAGGAGCGATGAGCGATTTATGCTAATTGCTAACGGCCCAATTGCAATTCGGAATTTGTTTCATGTCACGACGTGCTGTAATTGTTGCTGCTGCTCGCTCGCCGATTGGCCGGGCACATAAAGAAAAAGGGATTTTTCGGGATCTTCGCTCGGACGATCTGGCTGCCGCCGTCGTGCAGGCGGTCGTCGAGCGGAGTGGCATCGACCCGAAAGAAATTGAAGACGTCGTCCTCGGCAACACGCAACAGCAAGGCGAGCAAGGGCTGAACGTCGCCCGCACGGTCGCCCTTCTCGCCGGTTTGCCCCTCGAGTCGGGCGGAACTACTGTCAATCGTTTGTGCGGTTCAAGTTTGCAAGCGATCAATCAGGCCGCTCACGCAATTATTGCCGGGGCGGAGGATGTGCAAATCGTTGGCGGTCTCGAACACATGCACCACTATCCGATGGACCTGGGCGTTGATCTCAACCCCAAACTTTTTCAACGAACGAGTAAAGCGGCGTTGATGATGGGCGTGACGGCCGAATTTCTCGCCCAAACGCAAAGCATCTCGCGCCAGGAGCAAGATGAATTCGCCCTTCGCAGCCATCAGTTGGCGGCTGCGGCCCACGAACGCGGCGACTTTAAGCGGGAAATCGTTCCAATCTATGGCCGCGATGAGGCCGGGCATCGCTCATTGATCGAGCGAGATCAAACGGTCCGTTCCGACACGAGTCTCGCCGCCTTGGCCAAACTCGAACCGGCGTTCATGCCTGGGTTGGGCACCGTTACCGCTGGCAACAGTTCTCCGCTGAACGACGGCGCGGCGGCGTTGCTGATTATGTCGGAAGAAAAAGCCAAGTCACTCGGTCTGAAACCGCTCGTTCGCGTCCTCGCGACAGCGGTCGTCGGTGTCGAGCCGGCCGTCATGGGGACCGGGCCGATTCCCGCCACAAAAAAAGCCTTGCAGCGAGCGGGTCTGAAACTATCCGACCTCGATTTGATCGAATTGAATGAAGCCTTCGCCGCGCAGGCCTTGGCGTGCATTCGCGGATTAAACCTCGACGTCAACAAAGTCAACGTGCGGGGAGGGGCGATTGCCATTGGTCATCCGCTCGGGGCGAGCGGTGCGCGGATCGCAACGACCCTTATTTACAACATGCTCGACCGCAACGCGAATCTTGGCCTCGCCACGATGTGCATCGGCGTCGGCCAAGGAATCGCCACAATTTTTGAGCGAGCGTAGGGTGCGTACCAAAGCGGCCACTCCGCTCGCCGACCCTCCCGCCTCGCCGATGGGGGAGACGTCGCGGAAGGAGCCTTGGATAAAATCGTCCAGAACTAGCGTTCCGGTTTCTCGGGCAGGGTAACGCCGCGATAGACATCGGCCAAGGGTACTTGAGCGATGATCGTGCCAAACTCGAATGTTTGCGACATGTTGCTGAACGCGGTGAGTAACCAAGAATCGTCGGACTGTCGAACGTAACGTTCCACGAGGGGCCGATCCTGGGCGACCAACACGTATTCCTGCACCGATTGCAATTGGCGATAGTGGCCAAACTTAATGCCGCGATCATAACTCGCGCCCGCCATTGCGAACATTTCGCCACGAAAAAATTCGCTGCGAAAATCGGCCAGACGTTCGCGAACGGGGTATTCCTCGGGCGTCAGCAAGTTTTTTCTGGACAATGGACATGGGGAAATCTCCAGACGGTACTGTAACATGCGTGCTGTGTCGATAAAACCGTCGGAGTGAGGGGACGAGCGTGGCCAACGGTCGCGCTGCGTTACGCAAGGTCACGTCGGCGAGTCGAGATAGGGATCCTGCCCCATTGCGACGTGCTGTTTTTTGCGTTCCTTCTCGTGGTACAGTAGCAGGCGGCGGTCGCCGTAGTGGCGGTGTTCAACGGTGGCTTGCGATTTGAGAAACAGGCGACCGTAATTATCGAAAGAACCTGCACCGGCGGCCGCACCGAGAGTTGCCAAGCGTTCGGCCCGTTCGAGTTTGAGACCGTTTTGAAGAATCTCATCGTCGAGGCCCAGGAACCAGCGATACGTACCGGGATCGCCTTGGCGGCCGCAGCGGCCGATCAACTGTCGGTCGATGCGAGCGGAGTCGTGCATCTCGGTGCAGATCACATGCAAACCGCCGAGTTCCGCAATGCCCGGCCCAAGCTTCACGTCGGTCCCACGGCCCGCCATGTTCGTGGAGACCGTCACTTTTCCATATTGTCCCGCTTGAGCGACGATTTCGGCCTCA
This sequence comes from Planctomycetaceae bacterium, assembly GCA_043738845.1. GTDB lineage: Bacteria > Planctomycetota > Planctomycetia > Pirellulales > DASRSE01 > DASRSE01. The sequence continues at coordinate 5,605 of JAYUFG010000540.1, read as the reverse complement.
GCGGCGACATGTCGGGCGTTAAGAACTTGGTGCGAAATGCCCGCCTCGTGTAAAAGTCGCGAAACAATTTCGGACTTGTCAATGGACCGCGTGCCGACCAGGACAGGTCGCCCCAGTTCGTGCATTTCGCAAACCTCTTCCACGACGGCCGCCCATTTGGCGACGGCGTTTCCAAAAATGCGGTCGGAAAGTCGCTGTCGAATCGGCGGACGATTGGTCGGAATTGGCACGACGCGAAGATTATAAATCCGCTTCATTTCGCCGCCAGAATTTGCCGCCGTTCCCGTCATCCCGGCCAGCCGCTCAAAGCGTTGAAAGAAATCTTGAATCGTCACCCGAGCGGCGTTGCCCGTCGCGACCGTGACGGTCACGCCCTCTTTCGCTTCAATGGCTTGATGCAGCCCATCTCGCCATTTTCGACCTTCGGCCAAGCGGCCGGTGAACTCATCAACGATCACGATTTCGTCGTCGCGAATGACGTATTGCGTGTTGAGGAGGAAACTTCGCGAGGCATTGATCGCTCGTTCAGCGAAATCGTAAATCGTGACAATGCTTACGGTGTTGAGTTCGCGAGGTTTCGGGAGAGCGCGCGCGAGTCGCTTGCCGTCGCGCGTAAGATCGACCTTGCGATTGACGGGATCATAATCGTAATGGTCATCCTCGACGAATTCACTCGCTGCTTTGGCTGCCCATTGATACGTGTGAACTTCGGTCCGCTCTTCGTCGGTAGGGAGTGCGCTGATAATCAGCGGCGTGCGGGCTTCGTCAATCAGGATGCTGTCGGCTTCATCCACAAGTGCGAAATAGGGAGATCGCTGAACCGGATCGTCGCCCGCATTCGCCGACTGACCGAGCATCGCGCCGACAAAGTCGGTCAAACCTTCGGCCTTGCGGCGCAGAAGCAAACGATCTCGCAAGAAGTCAAAACCGAGTTCGTTGGCCGTTCCGTAAGTAATATCACTGGCGTAGGCTTTGCGACGTTGGTCGGGCGACATCGAGGCTTGAATGCAGCCGACTGTGACACCAACGGCTTCGTAAATCGGCCGCATCCAGTCGGCATCACGCTGAGCCAGATAGTCATTGACCGTCGCGAGCAAAGCCCCTTTTCCCAGCAGTGAAGCAAGATACAGCGGCAGGGTTGCGGTGAGCGTTTTGCCTTCGCCCGTTTGCATTTCGGCAATGGACCGGTTGTGGAGTGCGATCCCGCCGAGCATTTGGACGTCAAAGTGCCGCATGTTTAGTTTGCGACGGCCCGCCTCTCGAACCAAGGCATAGGCTTCTGGCAACAGACGATCGAGCGGCTCTAAACTTTTCGCTCGATAGCGAAGCGAGAGGCCCCGTTTGCGAAGTTCCGTATCGCTGAGGGGTAGAATTTCTGGTTCGAGTTCATTGATTCGCGGAAGGGTCGCGTGCCATTGGCTCATTCGCCATTGGGCGGTCGCTTTGGAAACGACGTTGGCTCGCGTCATCAGTCCGTCGAGAAACATGGCAAAATATCCCAGTTGGAATCGGCCCACTCTCTGTCCTAACGGTTCGCGTCGGGCGCGACAAGTGGCATGTCCACTGAAGGACTTGCCGAATCGTTATAACTCGTCGGACGATTCGAATATCTCGCTGCCGTGCCTGGATTGACGGCTGGCAGATCGGTCATTTCGACGGGCGGAAGTAGGTTGTTTTCCAACCGTCGCGGCTCACGCAGGTCGTTGCCGCCGGGAATGGAGTTCGACGGCAGGGCAATGCTCGGAATCGTGACGGGTGGACTGTTCGTACCAAAGCTCGAATTGGGATATGCCGAATTGTTGGGCACGGGATTCGCGACGGGCAGCGATTGACCACCCGGAAGATTGCTTCCGCCCGTGTAACCACCACTCGAATAACCACTGCCGCTGCGGGGAGAAATCACGCGGACGAGGGCGTTGTCGGGAACGGCGGAATTTTGTTGGAGGTTTGGCGGATAGGCATTCGGATTCGTGGCGGGAGCATACTGACCGTTCGGATACGCACCGCTTGGTGAGCCGTTTGGATATCCTGCATTGGCGTAATTCGCCGGATTGGGATTCGAGTAACCGGTCGCCATTCCATTCGGATAATAGTAAGGATTGGCGTAGGGATTTCCATAAGGGTTCGTATTCGCGTTGGCGTAAGAGTTCGCGGACGGATTCGGCGGTTGTTGTGGCTGTTGTTGTGGCTGTTGTTGCCAAGAGAACGGGTTGCGGTTGTTCGGATAGTTGCTCGCACCGCTGGGGGGCATGTATTGCGGGTTGGGCGCACCGAACGAGCCGCTACCGTTATAAGGGACTGCACCTGAACCAGACGGCGTTGCGTTCGGCGACCACGACGGCATTCCGCCGTTCGGCGGAGTGGTGAACGAATTGTTCAGCGGCTGCGAGTTTCCGTAGTTGGGAGCGGTGCCGAATCCTGACGCACCGCCATATCCCGAAGAGCTTGTCGGCGGAATGGACGGTGGATAGGTCGGCGAGATGTTGTTCGGATAGTTGCTCGGTGCATTATTCGGATAGGCGTTTGGGTAGGGTGAACCGGTCGGATAGGCGGGCGGAATGTTCGGCGGATTGTAATTCGGTTGGTTGTAGTTCGGAACATTCGCACCCGCCGCACCGAAGTTCGGATTGTAATTCGGCGGGTTGTTGTAATTCGGAGCAGGATTTCCATAGCCCGCCCCGGTCGGCGGAAGCGACGGCGGCGTCATCGCAGCGGGTTGGCCGAAATTGTTCTGCATTGATGGCGGGCGGCTGTTCGTCGGCGGTGTGTAATAAGGTTGATTACCGCCGTTCGGGGCGAAGTTGGTCGAAGGTGGCGGAATCGTCGAGCGACCCAAGAACGGATCAGTCGGACGTTGCGACTGACAACCTGCGAACAGCATTGCCGACAGGCAACATGTCGTGATCGCGAATCGGCCATGATCGAAGTCAGGCCAACGAAAATGCGAACGCACAACCGTGCGGACCCTTGTCAGGCCACAGGCCTGACCTACGAACGAAACGAATAGCCCAAGCCGGTCCATCGGCGGACTCCTTATATGCGAACGCAATACTTACGGCGGGATGAGAACAAATGCCGTTGACGAAAAGGTGCCGATGAAAATCCGCGAAGTTGACAAAATGATCCGCGCGCATTTTCACCGGGGGCGAAAGGGTAGCGGATTCGTCGCCAGTGTCCAGATGAAATTGCGGTAAATCCGTCGTTCATTGCCCGTGGTTTTACGTAAACCAACTATTCAACCCAAGCTATAACTCCACGCGCCCGTTACTGACACTAGCCCGAAACGTCAGGGAGGAATCGCAACTCATTTCCTCGCTTACGCTTCGGGCTAGTGGGCCGCAGCTACAGATGTGTCATTTTCGTCCGTATGGAGTATAACGGACTAATCGCCCTTAAACGCTCTATCTGAAAATTGCGTGCGCGACGATGTAAAATGCCCAGCTAAATCTAAATTAAAGGTAACAAGTCCCCGTCAATTGCGCTTGGACCGATAGCGAGTTTTGATTACTCAAAATTTTAGGAGAATTGTTATGTTGACGCACTGGCTTCCCTGCTTGGCAATTGTTTCGTTCGTCATTGTCGCCGTGTTTTTACGCGGGTGGTTGCAGTACCTTCGCTCAGGGCACAGCGGGATCGTCCTATTTCGCTCGACGGAAAAACGACAGCTCATCCGCGATGCAATTTTTTGTTTGGTTTTGTCGGCGACTGTGGCACAAACTATCGTTTTTGCGTTGCGCCCCGATTGGCTCTCGAGTTGGCTGTTCATTCAGATGCCCGGGTGGGCCATCTTGTTAGCTAGTATTGTGACCGTAATCGGTTTTGCGTTTACGGTCGCTGCGCAACTTGGCCTGGGCAAGTCGTGGCGAATTGGCATCGACGAAGACGCCTGTCCGGGCCTGGTCACGGCGGGGTTGTATCAAATTTGCCGTAACCCGATCTATTTGGGCATGTTGACGTTTTTGGCGGGAGTGACGTTTTTACTTCCGACCTGGTTTTCGTTTGCAATAACCTTGGGTGTTTTCGTCTGTATTCGCACGCAAACCATTCAAGAAGAGATGTATCTCCAGAGGATGTATGGCGAGGGTTTTCGTCGCTATGCGGCCCGCGTGGGACGATTTGTGCCTGGGATTGGCAAACTGTCGTTTCAACCATCGAAGTGACGCTGGTTCAATTTTTGATCCGGACTCTCGGACGTTCGTCGCAAATCCTATTCCGGCTGCGGAACGCCGCAGTAAAAAGTGCAACTCTAGGATTCATCGCATGTATACTTAAGACGTTGTCAACGGTGCGCCTGCATTTACCTATCCCGCAGCGACGCCCCTCGTTGGTTTTTTTCACAATCTATGCGAGACCTGAAGATGTCCACCGCTGAACTGCCCGTCGTATCCGAACCACAACAAGTTGCCAATCCAGCCGAGAAGGTCCAGCCGAAAGATCGCCTCGCCAGCGGTCGTGCGAAACGCAAAGATGTTCCCCGCTCGGCCCATGCAAAATGGGAACCGGCAGCCGACCGGGCCGACCCCATCGCGCTGTTAGAGGAATCAAACAAATCGCGATTACAGGAGTTGGTGCCGATCCGCTTTGGCCGAATGTTGGCGTCGCCATTTACGTATTTACGGGGCAGTCCCATCGTGATGACCCACGATTTGGCGACGACGCCCAATGCAGGCATTCTGACGCAGATTTGCGGCGACTGTCACTTGATGAACTTTGGATTGTACGCGAGTCCCGAGCGAACGCTGTTGTTTGACGTCAACGATTTTGACGAGACGTTGCCTGGGCCGTTTGAATGGGACTTGAAGCGACTCGTCGCCAGTTTTGTCGTCGCTGCCCGCTCGGTTCATTTTAAGGATCGCGAAGGCAAAGATGCCGCTCGGGCGTGTGTCCATTCATATCGCGAACACATGCGCGAGTTCAGCGAACTGCCCATGCTCGACGTGTGGTATTCGCGAATTGACGCCGACGCGGTGATCAAAATTTTCAAAAAGTCAGGCAACAACCAAGTTGCGAATGAAATCAAGAATGTTTGGCATCGCAATCAGATGCAGGCTTTGTCGAAATTAACGATTGCTGAAAATGAGCAACTGCGGTTCATTCATAATCCGCCCCTTATTCAACGGCTTGATCAACCGGAAACGCACGAGATGCTGCAAAGATTATTCCGCAGTTATGTTGCAACCTTGCAGGATGATCGTCGGTCCTTGGTTGCCCGCTATCGTTACACCGACTTTGCCCTGAAGGTCGTCGGCGTCGGCAGCGTTGGCACCCGTTGTTACATCGTGCTGTTGGATGCGGGTCATACGGCCGACAAACTGCTGCTGCAAGTCAAGCAAGCCGAGGCGTCGATCCTGGAACCGTATGCGGGCAAGAGCCTGCACCATAATCATGGACATCGAGTCGTGTCTGGCCAGCGACTGATGCAGTCATCGAGCGATATCTTTTTGGGGTGGTCGGCGGATGGCGAACATGACTACTATTTCCGCCAATTGCGCGATGTCAAAGGTTCGGCCGATCTGGAAGCGATGTCACCGAGCGACTTGGCCGAATATGGTGCATTGTGTGGCTGGGTGTTAGCACGTGCTCACGCGCGGGCCGGAGACCCGGC
>JAYUFG010000539.1:0-8779 GCA_043738845.1 Planctomycetaceae bacterium | reverse complement strand
GGAATTTGGAAATTCGAATTTGTTTCGGATTTCGTACTTCGTATTTCGGATTTCAAACGACACTGACGCTCGCCAAGTCGCCCGTTCGCGCTGGGATGTGAATCACGACGGGACCGAGGCGAAAACTGTCGAAAGGAGGATTGCCGGGCGTACCCGGTGGATTGCCCGGTTGCTGTTCGAGGTTCCCGAGTAATGCGTCGGGCGAAACGAGTCCATAGCCGTAGCCCCAGTCTTTGCCGGGCGGTCCGGCATCGACGGCCGACTTGGCGAGTAGTTCACGAAGTTGGTCAATGGTCGTGAGCGGTGTTGATGTTGGCGTGCGGCGTTCGAGTGACAGCAACAGCGCGACGACGCCCGACACGAACGGCGTGGCCATGCTGGTTCCGCTTAGTTTGGCATATCCGCCGAGTGCGATGGGGAAGGTGCTGGTGATTTCGACGCCGGGTGCGGCCAGGGCGACCTCTGGCCCTTGCGACGAAAACGGGGCGAGCCGTCGCTCGTGATCAAACGCGGCGACGGCCAGCGTTTCCTTCCAGCGGCCGGGAAAGTTCACCCGATCCACGCCCGGCGTTCCGCCATCGTTGCCCGCCGCTGCGATGACGAATTTCCCCTTCGCCGCAGCACGTTGAATGGCGGCGAGGATCGTCGGGTCGGGCGACGGCGAACCCAGACTCAGACTGATTACGTCGGCTCCTTGCTCGCAGGCCCAATCGATTCCGGCGGCGACCCAACTTCCCAGCCCGCTTCCGTCGTCGCCGAGAACTTTGCCAATGAGCAAGCGACACTGCGGTGCGACGCCAACGACACCGACGTTATTTTTCCGCGCGGCGATGATGCCAGCGGTGTGGGTGCCGTGACCCTGCGCGTCGTTCGTTCCGAGGGGTGATTTGGTGAAATCGCGTGTGGCGTCAATCGCGCTGGCCAGATCGGGATGCGTGGCGTCGATGCCCGTATCGAGGACGGCGACGCGGATATTTTCTCCGGCGGTCGCTTTCCAATGGTCGGGGACATGGAGTAGCGACAGACCCCAGTCGGTCCGTTCGGCTTCTTCGAGATCGAATAGGATGCGGTCGATGTGATACGGCGGGAGGCGATGGAGGTGCATGGGGGAAATGATGAATGAGGAGTGATGCAGGATGAATGAACGCAAAAGTCAAAATGAACAAAGTCAAAACTGCTTAGCCGCTTCCTCTAGGAAGCGAGTGTAACAAACACGCGAATCATTTTTTGCCGTACCAAGAAGCGTCCTTTCGCGGAGCGAAAGACGACAATGGTGCGGCTCACGATTTGCCGAACAGTTTCAGCAACAGCGGCAAGAATTCGGTGATGAGCGTGAGGAGTTTTTTTGCCCGTTCGCCGTCAAACGCAGCAGCGATGGCGAGGTCGTTGACCTGCGCGTGAAACTCGGCGAGCGAGAGGTTCGGTTGGTCGGAAGTGGATGTGGTGGTTGGTGCCGTTGTCGCCGTCGTTGGTGTCACTGCCGTTTTATTAAACGGTGCGTCATCGAGGATTGCGACGAGCAGGTCGCCTGCTTTTTTGACGGATTCCCATTTGCCACGAACGGTTGCGGCGGATTGAAAGTCGGCAAAGGCGTTGAGCAACAGGGGCAATTCGGTCGTGTGGCCGAGCAACCAGCGGAGGAAGGAGAGTTGTTCGGCGAAGGAGAGGGGTTGCGACATGAGAGGCTCCTGGGGAAAAGGAAATGATGAATGAGGAACGCTGAACGATGAATGGGGAGAAGGGAACGGGGAACGCAAAATGCAAAACGATAGAGTTAGGCGGTTTGTCGAGAAATGGTTTAACGCTGCGATTCGCGGGCGTTGGCTAGGTGGTCGGTGACTTGTTCGAGGGCGGCGACAATGGCGAAGTTGTCGGCGTGACGTTGAGCCCGTTCTTCGGCCAGTTCGTGGCGTAGGAGTTCACGTTCTGCGCCGCATTCGGCTCGTTGCAGGGCCAACTCGTCGCGAAAATCGCGGACCAATTCGGGGATCGTCTGGGAGGCGGTGTGCCAAGCGTACCAGCCCAAAATGGCCGTCGCGGTGAGGTTGCCGAGGTCGGGAATTTCCATCGGAGAGGCCCTCTGGTGGTCGGTTTAAGGTATGAAGCACTGATAAAAAGCACGAAGTACGAAGCACGAAAACCGAAACAAATTCAAAGGACTGAAAGCGGAAATGTCGAAACGATGTAAAAACGCACTGTTTCCAATTTTGATTTTCGGAATTCGGATTTGCTTCGGAGTTCGTGCTTCGAGTTTCGGATTTAGTTTGATTGGCGCATAAAAAAAGCCCGCGAGTTTGCCGAACAGGCAAACTCGCAGGCTCGTTAGGATGCCAGTTGCTGGCTCATCCGATACCGTTGTTTGTTACGCCCTTCTTAGCACAAAGGGTGGCTCAGTTTCAAGAGAAAATATTTTGCGAGGGCGAAAAATAGGGATCGTGCAACAGGGAATGCAGAATGCCGAGTGAGCAATGTTGCGCGTCGTTCCAGTCGTGCCACTTCACTCTTACATTGGATGTGCTGCCAGTTGATAGACTCGGGCTAAGCCACCGAGTGACGTCTCTCGATATTCTCGAGACAACGACTCGCCGGTGACTTTCATCGTTTGTACGACCTCGTCGAATGAAATGCGATGCGAGCCGTCGCCGAACATCGCGTACTCCCCTGCGGAAACGGCACGAGTTGCCGCGAACGCATTGCGTTCAATGCAGGGAATTTGCACCAAGCCCAGGACCGGATCGCAGGTCAGTCCGAGGTGATGTTCCATTCCCATCTCGGCCGCGTACTCACATTGATGGGGAGTTCCGCCTAACAGGTATGCCGCAGCGGCAGACGCCATTGCGCATGCGGTCCCGACTTCTCCCTGACAGCCGACCTCCGCCCCTGAAATCGAGGCGTTCGTTTTCACCAGATTGCCGACAATGCCCGCAATTGCCAACGCTTTGAGAATCTCTTCTTCGGAGCAGCGAACCGTTTCCAGCATGTGCTGCAACACGGCGGGCACCGTCCCACAGGCACCACATGTCGGTGCGGTGACGACGACTCCGGCGGAACCGTTTTCTTCCATCACGGCCAAGGCATAGGCGGAAATTAAACCGGTCGCACGCGACGCGGCTGCGGTCAAGGCTTTTTGAAAAATCTCGTGGGCTTTCCGACGCAGTTTCAATCCGCCGGGTAAAGTGCCTTCCGTTTTGAGTCCGCGTTGAATGGCCGCTTGCATGGCGGCCCAGACCGTTTGCAGATAATCCCAAATCTCCGGCCCTTCGGTTTCTTCGACCCACCGCCAGAGCGGCGCGCCTCGTTCGTCGCACCATTTCAAAATGTCGGTCATGGTCGCGAGGCGGTACACGGGCGGGGGCAACGGCACATTTTCTTCACGCAATGCTCCCCCGCCGACGCTGTAGACCCGCCACTTGTTGGCCGCTTGGCCACTGGCGGAGACGGTTTCAAAATCGATTCCGTTGGGATGAAAATCGGGTACGATGTCGGGTTTCCAGATGATCTCGAGTGCGTGGGGGCTTAACGCATTGTGCAAGGCGACATCAGTGAGATGTCCCCGGCCCGTCGCCGCAAGACTTCCATACAACGTGACGCGAAAAGCGTTCACGTCCGGATATCGAGTGCGATAATCGGCCGCCGCCCGCTGCGGACCCATCGTGTGACTGCTCGACGGCCCGCAGCCGATGCGAAAGAGTTCTCGCAAACTTTGCATGATGATCTCGATTCGAGCATCTGGGTTTGAAAAAGGAGACGTTAAGCGTACATCGGCCAGTGTAACCGCTTATGTGGCGGTGCAGAAAGCCTAACTTATCAATAATTGCCGTAACGACTTTCCTACCGTACTCTTTGATCTCTGGTATCTCTGTGGCTAATTTTCAGAACGACGAAGAGTCGGCTCCGGTCGTGGACGACCGGGCTAAGCAATGGCGGTCGTCCTCGCCGCATACCGGTCACGCCGCTTCGCCGCTGCGGTCGCACCGCATACCGCTAGCCGCCGCGTTCACGCGGCACAGTCCTTAGAACGGCCGTCCGGTCCTTAGCACGCACGACCGTGAACACACTACCTCGGTGGGTCGCCTTCGACATAGCACTGACGGTCGGCGTCCCAATACCCGACGGGAGAGACGCCCGTGATGCCGGAACCGGGCGCGACCGCGTCGCGGAGAATCACGCCTGGGTGTTGCGTTACCTTTTTAACCAGCGTGCGAGCATCATGAACAATCGGCTTCATGTCGCGCGTCAAATCGCCGAGGTTTTTCGCCGTCCGTAGAACCTCTTGATACAACTCCGGATTGTGGACCAACTGGCTGATCGTTCCCTCACTGCTGTTGAGGTCGGTCGTGAACTGATCGAGTTGCGACAGCGTGCGATTGAGATGTTCCAAGCCGCGATCCATGTTCATCACGATTGCTTTGCCATTATCGCGGAGCGGTTCCGTCAGGCCCTCGAAGTTTTTCAGATTGTTCTGGAGCGACGCCAACGCGCCTGTCGCCGTCGTAACGGTGTCCCGCATGGCCTTGACGGTCTCTCGAGTATCGGACATCAACAGCGGGATCTCGGACAGACCTCTCTTCAAGTCGGCCTTTAGCTGTGGGTCGCTGACGACTTCGTCGATGCTGGCGATGGCGTGTTGAAAGGCGTCGATGGCCCGCTCGGATTTGGTAATCATCCGCGTAAAGTGTTCGTCATTGGTCGCCAGAAAATTATTTGCATTACGGGCAAGGTTGGCGACCTCGTCGCCGGCGTTGCCAAGTTTTTCGATGGCGTCGTCTACTTTGTGTTCGAGATTGATCACGACTTGCACGATGTCCGGCCCAACTTCACCCTGCATATACTCGCCGTTTTCGACAATGGTTTGCGGTTTGCTACGGTCGGGATTGGAAACGATTTGCAGAGCGGCGTCTCCCAGCAATGAGGCACTTATCCGGACTTCTTCGGTCTGACGAAGCTTCACATTCGAGTTGACCTTCACCGTGACCAGCACGGTGCCGTCGTCATTCAAAACCACGTCAGCAACACGACCGATGAGGATGCCCCCTTTGCGGACGGGCGAATTGACGGAAACGCCCGGTGCTTCTTTGAAGTTCAAATAGACCGTGTACGTACCGCGGACGAGCGACGGCAAATTGCCGAACAGCACGACCAGCACGCCGGTGATGATCGCCGTGGCGAGCACCATCACACCGACTCGGAATTGTACAACACGATCGTCCATGATTATTTGCGGCGAGATTATTTAGGGTGAATGTTTTCGACGACAAGGCGTCGGCTTGGTTGTGGATTACGTTTGAAGTAACAGTTTAGCCAGATGCAGTTAGTTAAAACGCCAACTTAAAAATAGCCCGAAGGGCTGACATTTTTCAGCCCAGGGCACCGCCCTGGGTAACGCAACCACCACGAACATCAATGCCCCAACGGGGCAAAATAAACCGTATTTCGCCCTTTCAGGGCTTGGACGAATAGGATGTTTGGATTTCCCAGGGCGTTGCCCTGGGCTGAAAAATGTTCGCCTTTCAGGCGAATGGCGAACACATTGTTTTGAACTCCGCACTTCAATCGATTGAATTGTTACCATTTTTGAATGATGTCAAAAATACTATCGTTCCGCCGCCATCTCCATCAATCGCTCGCGCGCTTCGCCCCGCACAAATTGCGTCACGCGGGGGTCTTTGCACGTTTCCATTTCGGTCGGGTGCCCGTCGTAAATCATCTGCGGCTCGTCGTCCGGCAACCGCGACAAGGGATAAAACATAATCACCCGGTCGGCCACTTTGCGAACGGTGTGCATGTCGTGGGTAACGACGACGCTGGTCACGGGAAAATGTTGTCGCGTCCGCAAGATCAACTCATTGATGATATCGCTCATAATCGGGTCGAGACCTGTCGTTGGCTCGTCGTACAGCAATAGCTCTGGCTCCATCGTGAGTGCCCGTGCGAGGCCGACCCGTTTTCGCATTCCGCCGGAAAGTTCGGTCGGTTTTTTGTTCGTCGCACTGTTGGGAAGGCCGACTTCGGCCAGCCGCGCCAGGACGATTTCTTCGATTTCCGCCGGTGTTTTTTGGGTATGTTCCCGCAAAGGGAACGAAACATTTTCATACACGGTCATGCTGTCAAACAGGGCTGCACTCTGAAACAGAAAACCAAATCGCGTGCGCTGCTTGGTCAGTTCTTTGTCGTTCAGCTTGTTCAAATTTTGTCCGTCGAAAATGATTTCGCCGTGGGTTGGTTTTACCAGACCGATCAGCGTTTTGAGCAGCACCGTTTTGCCGCAACCACTTTCGCCGATGATGACCAGCGTTTGCCCCCGCGGAACCGACAGGTTGATATTTCGCAAGACCGATTGCCGCCCGAAATCGACGGAGAGTCCCCGCACTTCCACCAGGAAGTCATGGTTATCGGTCGCTTTGCGGGGGAGAATGGCCATGAGAAATATCATCTGCGAATGGACGGAATGGTTTGGGACGTTGTTACACGATTTTTGGCCCCTCGGGCCACAGGGCATAGTTCAACGCATCGATGGCAATGCCGAGGAACAAATCGAGTACCAAGATCGAAACGAACGAGTAGACAAACGCGGCGGTTGCAGCCCGGCCGACCCCTTCGGCACCTGGCTCACAATGGAAACCGCGATGACAACTAATGAGCGCGATGGCCGCACCAAACGATAAGCTCTTAAAAACGCCGGAGAATAAATCGTAAGCCCCGACGTATCGCTGAGCATTGTCCCAATAATGATGCGAGTCGATGTTCAAAATGTAAATCGAATAAAACGCGCCGCCGACCACGCCCATGAAATCGGCCATGATTGTCAGCGTCGGAATTAAAATCAGACAGCCGAGAAAGCGGGGAACGACTAGATAACGGATCGGATTCGCGCCCATGCTCGTGAGGGCGTCGATTTGTTCGGTGACGCGCATCGTGCCGAGTTCGGCGGCCATTGCGCTGCCCACGCGGCCCGCCAACATCGTCGCCGCCAAGACCGGTCCCAACTCGCGGGTGAGTGAGATATTGATAATCGCGCCGAGGCGCGTTTCTAAGTTCAACATGCGGAACTGCGAATAGCTTTGCACGGCCAGTACCATGCCGATGAACGTTCCCGTCAACGCGACGACCGGCAAGCTGAGAACACCGATTTGATAAAAACTCGGGAGCAGTGTTTCCTTGCGCGGCATCCGCGTGACCATCCAACTGAGCGTTTGCAGCGAAAATTGTCCGATCTCACCCAGCCGCGCTGTCCAATTGAAGATCAACGCGCCGAGGTCGGTGATCCAACCGGCGATCGCGCCGGTCGGGCGAGGTGCGGCGTGCGAGTTATTTGTGCTGGTGGACATGGGGGGAAATGATGAATGAGGAACGATGAGCGATGAATTAAAAATACAAAAGTCAAAACGCAAAATGCAGAACGGAAAAAGTGAGGGGTGAGTGGTAGTCAGGTGCTTGCTAATTGCTAACCGCTTTCTCCACTTCCCTTCATTGGTCATTGGGGCTTCGACATTAGTCATTTCCGCGCCAGCAACGCTATCACTGCGCGCGGCCTCTCGCGCAACAATGGCGCACGAAGCCAGATGTAATTTCGGCGAACCGAGCCTGCGGCTTGAGAAAACTTTTTCGGTTATGATGGCTGGGTAGCTTGCGAACTACAGGGCGACATTTACTCGCACGCAAGTGCTTAAACAGCTCACGCCAAGGCGCAGAGCACGCCAAGAAAAGCAATTGGATTCGGCCCGAATGTCGTTAAGTCTTGCCCAGTTCACGCCTGCCCGATCACGTGATATTGCCAGCGGATCGTCCTGGGCAGTGGGCCATGTAGATCGGCCGGACAGATATTCCAGCCCTCAAGATAAAATTCAAGCCGGGTTTGCTCCTCGAACTCTGGCGAGGGAGCAAACTGAATCCGTTCGCTCAGGTTGCGATGATCGTCGGACAAATAAGTTGCTGATTCCAACAACTGATCCTTGCCCGTCACACGTCGATAACTGCTCCCCAACCACAGGGGAATTTCTCGCACGCGACAGGCAACGTCCATGACAAAGCCACACCCGGCGGTGAATGGTTCGACGCTGAGCGACCAGTGACTACTTCCCGCCCGTCCGACCGCCAAGGCAATTTGTCGTCCGTCGGGTCGCGTTTCAAAATGCACCTCTTGCAGCGGTGGACTCGCTGGCCAATCGGTCGAAGAATGATTCGCCGCAGTCACGGCTTCCATTGTTTCCCACAGTGGCATGAACATGCCCCCCTTGTCGGCGTTCTCCGCTTCGTTCGATTGATTGGCAACTTTTATTTCAAGTCGCTGCGCATAGCGATCCCTGTGCTTCACAAAGGAAAGCCGCAAAGGACCGGAGAGCAGGGAAAATTGAATGGGAGTCGTTTTCATTCACCTAACCAAAACACTTCGAATCAGGCCGCCGAAAATTATGTAGCCCCAGTAAATCGCGACAAGTAAGCAAAAACCGATAAGTGGCGATGCAAAACCGACCATCATAGCTTTGATCGGCCCCACAAATAGAAGACTGACTCCCGTTCCGATCAAAAACGCACCAACGCCTAAAACGCACCAAGCGAGATTATCTTCAGCGTTCGTTCTTGGGTTTCGAGTCTCAAGGTAAGCACCCACGATGAATACCGCCAAACCGATTGCGAGCAGGACAACAGCGACAAGCGATTGGAGGCCTTTGAAATTTGGTTTCATGTCACTCGCTCAATCAAGTATGCAAGGAACTTTCCATCTTGCGTCAGAAATTCGTATCCGTTCACAGATTTTACCCGAGATTGGTGTGGAGTG
>JAYUFG010000538.1:0-8794 GCA_043738845.1 Planctomycetaceae bacterium | reverse complement strand
TGCTACGACGGCTATCACCGCCAGCATCGCCAGTCGCGTTTCACTACCAAGCCGCCGCCTAATCCCTCGATTTCACGATGAAACTTACCGGATAGCCTCTTAGAACAATACGTTGTTTCCCTGTCATCGGTCCGAAGTGTAACGGACATATTGGATGGCGACTTGATTTCGAACCCATGAACGGGCAATATTTCCGCTTTCATCTGCGACAGAACACGCAGCCAGCAATGATTTAATTTATTGCGTGTCGAAAAAACTACTTTCCTGAACCGGCTCACGGCCGATCAGCAGAGGTTTAATCAGAACCAAACCGGCGATAAATCCGCCGATGTGGGCTGCATAGGCCACACCGTCGCCACCGCCCGCCAGTATTCCCTGAAACAACTGAAAACCGAACCAGATTCCAATCGCCACGTAGGCGGGAACGTTGGTCATAATTTGGAAGAGGATCACGCGAACTTGCCGCTTAGGGTGAACGAGTACGTAGGCCGCGAGCACACCCGAGATTGCACCCGACGCGCCAAGTGAAGGGACAAAGGCGGACGTTCCTGATTGGTTCGTCAACACATGGGCCAGCCCGGCGATGATCCCGCACACGAGATAAAATCCCAGATATCGTTCGGGGCCAAGATCGTCTTCAACGTTGTCTCCGAAGATCCACAGAAACCACATGTTGCCCGCGATGTGCATCAGACTTCCGTGCATGAACATGCTGGTCAGGAGTGTTAAATAGACGGGGATCGGCGTGTTGGGAAGCCCCGGCACGCGGACCACATCGCCCGTCGTTGGGTCTTTGGCGATTCGTCCCTCAGTTGGCCCGCCGTTGCCGGTCATGATCTTTCCGGGCACGGCTGAATAGGCATTCGTAAAATTCTCGTTGTCTCCCAACCGCTGGAAAACGACGAACACGATGACATTGAGAGCGATCAAGACGAGCGTGACGTAGGGGGTGCAACGGCGGCCGATGTTGTCGTCGCCCAGGGGAAAGACCATTTTTTCGCTCCGTCCTGTGAGAACGTGTCGTTATCTATTAAGAACGGTTCAATGCTGGCTGTGCCGTCGCTGATTGTAACGTTTGGAAATTGAGTTTGGCAGTCAAGTCGCCCGATGACTTTGTCAATCTGGCAAAAATGGGACGATTTTTCCGAAAATACTGATTATTTCAGTCGGGAAAGTCGAAACCAACCTATGGATTATAGCGGTTGTGCGGGCACGGATTGCTCGTCACACCCCTGGATCGATAAAGTCGACTCACCTGTCCTAAGGAACCGATCATGAAGGCGAAACTATCTTCGGCGATGTTCTTCACGTCCGTATTGCTTGTCGCATCCGTGGCTCAGGCACAATATGGCCCATCGCCTGCGATGTCGCGCGGAATGGGTTCGGGAATGATGCCCCAGGGAGCTGGTCCGATGCGCGGTCCCGGTCCGGGAATGCAAACGGCGTACATGCAACAGAATCCCGACACGGCCGGAATGGCCCCCGGCCAAATGCCGATGGGTGCTGGGCCAATGGGCGAGTATGGCGGCTACAACGGGGAGTCGTGTGGTGGCGGCGACTCTTGCGGAGGTGGGCAAGGTTGCGGAAATACTTGCGGCTGCGATGACAGCTCGTGTGAGTTTCGCTGCGGTTGGTATGGCGGCGGTGAACTGCTTTGGTTCCGACCCTATTTTGAACACAACACGGCCTATTCATTGGGAACCGATTCGACACTTGGAAACGGCAACGCCAATTCCGCCTTATCGACGACTCCATTCCGATATGATTTTGATATTGCGCCGCGATTTTTCGTCGGCTGGGAAGATGATTGTGGGTTCGGTTATCGGGGGCGTTACTGGCAGTACAAGCAAGACGCGAATGAAATCGTCGTGACCAGTCCGTTTGACCAAGCGGGGACGACGTTCAACATTCTGTTGCCCGACGATTTCGCTAATTTTTCCGGTCTGCGTCAAATCATCGGTTTTCCAGGCGACATCTTCACGATTAACAGCAGCTTGGAACTGCACACAATTGATACGGAATTCACCCAACGATTCAAATGGTGCTGCAACGATGTTCAATTTGGATTCGGTGCCCGGCTGTTGAGGATGGTGCAACGCTATGACGCCGAAGTCGTGAAGAACCCGAATAACTTTGGCGGGGACTTTTATCGTCATCAACTAAAGCAAGAAGGTGCTGGCCCGACGGTCGCGTTTGACCTGCGACATCCGGTAGGCTGTTACGGATTGTCGCTGTTGGCGGGTGCCCGGTTTTCGGTGTTGTTCACGCGGGTTGACGAATCGGTCGATTACGAAGTCACGAATAACAACAATAGCGTCGTTGCTGATGGTCAATTCGTGCGAACAGAATACGAAGCCCTGGCGATCAGCGAAGCCAAGTTGGGCGTGGAATGGAAGAAGTGCTGCTGCGCTGGCGTCGAGTTTTTCGTCGATGGAACCATCGAAGGCCAATACTGGCACGGTGCTGGCAATGCCCTCAGCACTACCACCGACCTTGGCATGTTGGGCGTTGGCGTGAGTGCGGGTTTCCATCGGTAAGGGGTCCGCCAGACGCAGGCCGCGTAAAACCTGACTTTTCGCGCGGCGAGTGGGGCCTTTCGGTCACACTCGCCGTGTTGTTTTCTGCAGATTGATCTTGGCCAAATGCCAATTTGTCGCTATTTTTTCCGTCAATTCTCGATTTCCTGCGGCAGCCCCTGCGATGAGCTAGGTCTTTTGTGGCGAGCTAAGCCTTTCGTGACGAGTACATCATGACAACCCATCGCCGAAAAAGCTTGGTGCGAACTCTGATTCCGCGAACAAGTTCGTTGGGCTTTTTGTGGAACTCGAAAAAGAAGCTCGCGCTGTTGTTGACCATTTTTGGCGGCGGCTTCGGCGGACATTACGCTGGAACCTGGGGTTGGTTGATGCAGCAGTTGAATCTCAACGGTCAAACGCAAACGAGCCAATACAACCCTTACGGAAATCCGCCCGGCCCAACGAGCGGTGCTCCCAACAACAATCCGTACAATAGTTCCAATAACGGAAATAGCACATCACCGGGTGACATCCTCAAAGACTTGCGGGGCGAGATCACCAATGCGATTAACAACAACGTCCTTAACAATAACACGCCGACCAACAGTCTTCCCAGCAATAAGGGAAACAATCCCTACACCCCTTCGAATGTTCCCGTCAATGCTTCCCTGAATGCTGCGTCGCCTGTCGCTAGCGGAGAGACGATTCATATTGCATCGTTCAACATTCAGGTCTTCGGTGAAAAGAAGCTGGCGAATCAAAATGTCGTGAACATCTTGTCTCAGGTCGTGCGGCAGTTCGACATCGTCGCAATTCAAGAAGTTCGTTCCGTTCAAGACGATGTTTTGCCCCGCTTCTTGCAGGCAATTAACGCCACCGGTCGCCACTATGATTTTATCATCGGTCCGCGAATGGGCCGGTCTGTTAGTAAGGAACAGTACGCTTTTATCTTTGATACAGCCCGGATCGAAGTTGATCGCCAGTCGGCCTACGCCGTTGGCGACCCGACCAGTCGGATGCAGCGGGCCCCGTTCGTGGCCCATTTTCGCGTGCGTGGGCCGGACCCTCGCGAAGCCTTCACCTTCAAGCTCGTCGATGTTCACACCGAGCCGGATGCCACCGTGCAAGAGCTAAATGCCTGTGCTGATGTGTTCAATGCGGTTGCCAACGATGGGAGCAACGAGGACGATATCATTCTTCTTGGTGACTTGAACGTCGATGACAAGCACTTTGAAAACCTGGGGCGAATTCCAGGGATTACTTGTGCCATTTCCGGCAAACCAACGAATACTCGCCAAACCAAGCAATACGATAACATCGTCTTCAATAGCCAAAAAACGGTGGAATACACCGGACGGTCGGGCGTTTACAATTTGGTCAAAGAGTTCCATCTCTCGCTGGACGATGCAATCCTGGTCTCTGACCACTTTCCGATTTGGGCTGAATTCAGCGTCTATGAAAACGACGCTCAAGGCCGCTTTGCCAATCGTCAGCGAAATGATTCGCGATAGCATTCGGCCGAACGACACCTTCTGAATTTGCAATGAGAGCCGCAATGTCGCCGGATGACGTAAATTTTTTTCCGCCGACGGTGCTTGCGAACTATCCCGCCGATTGCCGATCCGTCATCAACGAACCAATCCGTTCCGTGAACTCGAGTGGGTTTAGTGGTGCCCGACTGTGGCGATGGACATCGGCCACAAAAGGCAATCTCGTCCTACGACGCTGGCCCGTCCAACATCCGACCGAGGATCGGCTGCGATTCATTCACGGCGTTTTGCGGCATCTGGCCGAAAATGGAATTGATTTTATCGCCCCTCCTTGCATGACAGCGAACGGCGCGACGTTCGTGTGGGAAGCGGGTCATCTGTGGGAATTGGCCCCTTGGCTGCCGGGTCACGCAATTTCAGAGGGTACGAGGCCCAGTAACGTCCAACTTTCGAACGCCGGGCAAGCCGTCGCGCACCTTCATCTCGCGGCACAGGACTTCGATTGTTCGTCGCGAACGGGTCAAGTGTCGCCCGGCATTTCTGAACGTGCTGCAAAATTATCGCAACTTCTGCAAAGTGGTTACGCCAGACTGACGAATGCGGTGAACTCACCGTATTCCCAACCAGCGGAGCAATTTTTGCCCCTGGCAACAGAACTCATCGGGTTGTTTCCCGTCGCCGCACCACTGGTTTGGCAACATCTGAAAGCCACCCAACATTTCGCCGTAGCACTGCAACCATGCTTGCGAGACATCTGGCGGGAACATGTTCTTTTTGAAGGAGATCAGGTCACGGGCATCGTCGATTACGGTGCGCTGCGAACTGAATCCGTTGCGGCCGACCTCGCACGATTGTTTAGCAGCTTGGCGGAAGATCGCCCCGCTGATTGGCTCCAAGGCGTTGCAGCTTACGAAGCGATGCGGCCTATGTCGCCGGAAGAACGGCAACTGATCGTCGCCCTTGACGTGAGCGGCACGCTGCTTTCCGCCAGCAACTGGCTCGAATGGCTTTTTGTCGAGCAGCGACAATTCTCCAATCGGGAGGGCGTATTGTCCCGTTTAGCAACCATTCTTAGGCGTCTACACCATTTGGCAAAAGTCGGCGTGACGGCCGAAGTTCTCTTGGAGTAGCTTCCGAACGCTATTTCGAGTTGGCCTTAGGCACGTCGTCAAAGGGATTGAAGTCTTTGTCAGACTTGGTGGCCGGTTTGTCGAGCGGCTTGTCAACCGGCGGCGTGGTTTTTGAATCGTTCTGGTCCTTCTTGTCCTGGTCCAATTCCGCCTGCGAAGGTGGGCCAACTCGTGGGGCCACTGGTTTCTGGTTCGCGGCGCGAATCAATTCTTTTGCGCCACCGCGCCCGTTGTAAATGTGGATTTCTTGCAGCAAAATAAATTCCCGAAGTTTGTCCCTCGTAGAACTGGGAACACCGTCGGTCTCTTTCAACGTCAACAAAATGGCCTCGCCGATTCCCGTCTTGGCATCGGTTTGATGCGGTTTTCTCTCGCGCGGTTTTTCGGGGTGTTCAATGTGATCCTTTTCTTCTTGAATGAGTTTGTCGAGCATCTTGTTCAAGTTGTCAAAATCGTTATCGTCGGGTTGTCGCTGAGCCTGTCCATCAGCAGCTTTCGCATTACACCCGGCAACCGCCGCCAAACCCAGAAGTAACAACAGACCCAAAAACTTTGTCATCGTCGCACCCATGGTTATAACGAAATGATAATCTCGAAAGTAGGTCAGGCATGTGGCCTGACAAAGTGATTGATTGGGACACCGACTTGAACATTCTGTCAGGCCACAGGCCCCTGACCTACTACTACCCTTCACGCTAATTCGCCGCCGCATGAGAAGCAAGATGTGGGCAGCCCTTAGATTTTCGGTTTGGCAAGTATTTTCCCCCTGCTAGCTTCCAAGTTCTGAAACCTTGCCGTTTTTCGACGGGTAGGACTGGTTGGTAGCCGGGTCGTGGTTTAGAGTGAGGAGAACTCAATTTTCCGCGGCCCAGATTTTATTGGTCTAAATTGTCGTAACAATAGGAGTCGTCACGTGTTAAATCGGACACCGTTCCGCTCAGTGCTTGTCGTATGGTTCACCTTGGCCATCACCGTTTTGTCGGTGCGGACCTGTCCCGCCCGTTCGCCAGCGGCCAAGCTCCTGCCCCAAGATACGGCCATATTCTTAAGAATTGCCGAAGGAAAAGACCTGCAAGAAAAATTCCTAAAAACCTCACTCGGCCGCATTGGCAACGATCCGCAGATCGCCCCGCTGGTGAGTCAGCTTTATGGTTCCGGTCTCGAGGCCTTGGCGAAGGTCGAGCAAGCCCTGGGCGTTTCGATTCCAGAAGCGTTGGCGATTTTGCAAGGCGAAGTCGCCGTCGGCGTCATTCCTCGTGATGGTCAAGGCCCCGCCTTCGTACTGTTGGTCGATGTCGGAACTCAGTTGCCGACTGCCCATAAACTTTTGGAAAAGGGTTTAGAGGCGGCCCAACAAAATGGGGCGAATGTCAATGACGAGACCATTAACGGCGTGAAGTTCACGACCGTCTCCGGGCGTCGCAACGGACCGCCGATGACCTATTTTGAAAAAGATACCGTGATCGTAATTGGCAATGACGTCGATACACTCAAAGGCGTGCTGGAAAAATGGGACGGGACAAAAGCTCCAACCCTCGCGCAGAACGTTCAATATGCAGCCGTCATGCACCGCTGCGAAGTCGGCCGCGACAATCCGCCGCAGATCGCCCTGTATGCCGATCCCATATCGTTGGCCAAGAGTGCGGGTCGAGGCAATTTCTCGACGCAGTTCATTCTGGCGTTGTTACCAACGCTCGGGCTCGATGGCTTCAAAGGACTCGGTGCCAGTATCACGCTCGTCCCTGGCGAATTTGATTCCGTCATCCACGCCCATTTGTTACTCGACAACCCTCGCGCGGGCGTGATCGAAGTTCTCGCATTGGGACAGGGCGATACGACGCCCGAACGCTGGGTGCCCGGCGACGTGCAAACCTACAGCACTTGGTACTGGGATTTCAATCAAAGCTATAACAAGATCAATACACTGGTGGACAGTTTCCAAGGTGACGGCGCGTTTAAGAACCTCGTGAAAAGTAATGTTTCCGAGAAATTGGGCGTTGATCTGGAAACGGAACTTCTGCCCGCTCTGGATGGTCGCGTCACGCACGCCGCCTGGATCGAAAAGCCCGCGACCTCCGTCATGGCCAACGGCAACCTGATCGCATTCAAACTCAAAAAGCCCGATGAATTTGTCACCACGCTCGAAAAGTTCCTCGCCACTCGTCCAGAGATCGAGAAGAAGAGTTACGCGGGCGTGACCTATTACACGGGTGCCCCGCCGCAACGCGATCTGATCCCACAAGACCAACTGCCGACGCCGTGCTTCGCGATCATGGAAGGCTACTTGATGGGTTTTGATCGGGTGAAGTTTTTAG
Organism: Planctomycetaceae bacterium; assembly: GCA_043738845.1. GTDB lineage: Bacteria > Planctomycetota > Planctomycetia > Pirellulales > DASRSE01 > DASRSE01. The sequence goes on along the minus strand of JAYUFG010000538.1, from coordinate 1,343 downwards.
AAAAGATCGTGCGCGATAAAGATGACACGGCCAACAACCTGGGCAAGTCGCTCGACTTCAAGTTGATCAACAGCAAGATCGTCCGTCACGCGGGCGACGCCAAGCCCGGCATGATCTCGTTCAATCGACCGGAAGAGGGAGTGCGAATGTGGTACGATCTGGCCACGAATGAAAAAACCCGAGACCGATTGAAGAGTATGGGCGAGAACAACAAGTTCTTTCAGGTTTTGGAAGAGGCGTTGCAAAAGAACCCGCTCCCACCCTTCGCCGCGATTGCAAAGTACTTGGCCCCGGGCGGCGCGTTGCTCACGAACGATGAGACCGGCTTTCACTACACGGCCTTTACACTCCGCCGCGATTGAGTTGGTGCCCAGTGCTAAGAGTTAACCCGGCTTTTTGGTAACAACCGGTCGGCCGTCGCGGAATTCACGAACAAAAATAGGTTCCCCACTTTCCTTGTATTGCGATTCTTTGCCGTTTTTTTGTCCACGGCGATATTCGGTTTCCAGCTTTTTCTTTCCGTTTTCAAAATACTCCGTTCTTAAACCGTCAAATTTATCATCGACGAAGTTGGCCTCGATCTTTTTCTGACCGCTGGGATACCACTCGATTTGCAATCCGTTTTTAATACCGTCGCGAAGTTCGGTTTGCAAAATGCGTTTCGATCCTTTGGTGTCATATTGAACCCAGGTGCCGTTCTTTTTATTGTTGCGATAACAGACGTCCTGACTCTTGGTCCCATCCTCGTTAAAGACTGTCCAAGAGCCGTCTAATTTTCCGGCAACATAATGTTCCGTGTGAGCAAGCTGCCCATTCTGAAACCAGAACGACCAATCGCCGACCCGCTTTCCCTTGTCGTAGGTTCCTGCGATCAAGGGGCGACCGTTGGAAGAAAATTCTTTGAACTCGCCATGATAGATCGTGGTTCCGCCGGAGTATCGCTGTTTATGACAGAGGAGCCGAACCGTGCCGTCTTCGTAGGTTTCACGTTCGTCGGCTTCACTGAGAAACTGCGCATCCTTCGGGATGAGACTTGGCTCCGGCAAAATGACCGTCTCAACAACCTCGGTATTTGTTTTCGGCGGTGCTTCGGTTGGCGATACGTTTTCAATCGAATCTTGACCTCCACAGCCAACCAGAGATGCCAACAGGATGCTGCCCATAATAGAAACAATCGCCCCAGCGGCACAAAGACCGGGCCGGGTTCGTGGACTCGTATTAGATGCAGAACGAGGCATCATTATGCGTAGATGCAAGAAAAAATTGGCGAGACAGAATCGCTTTCGCGGGATGAGAAGGCAATGGACACACGGGGAACTTTGGCAGACTTATTGGGGATCGAT
>JAYUFG010000537.1:0-8800 GCA_043738845.1 Planctomycetaceae bacterium | reverse complement strand
CTCTGGTCAGGTTCGGCGGGCGATCAAACGGCGGCGGCGTGGTTGGGAATGCTCGACGGACAGAGCGATGAACTCCGTTTCGCAACGGCGGGCGAAATCACGATGGTAGTTTTCGGCGGCGAGACGACTTTGCCAAAAGTTACGAGCGGGTTAGATTTGGGACTCGATCCGGATGCCGAATTTCATACCGCGACGGTTCGACCGGTGTCGGGTGAATCATTGATTATACGCACCGGACACGCGACGATCTCCAATTTGTCGTTCGACCAAAAAACCGCCAGCGATTTAGCTAGGGCAAGCATTCAGCCGACCGCAGACGACGACCTATCCGACAATCAAGCTGTTCTTGTATTACGAAAACGAGATAAGTGTTTTCAGAGGAACGTGTGAAAATCGAACCTTTTTCGCGGTGCTCGTGTCAGCGATTACGCACTGTTCCGATCCACGAAGAAGGAACTGAAATCACGCTCCGTTACGCCTTGACGGCGGCAGCGAAGCGATTAAACTGCGGGAGATGCTTTTTTGCGGGAATGGCGGAATTGGCAGACGCGCTAGGTTGAGGGCCTAGTGGTAGCAATACCGTGCAGGTTCAAGTCCTGTTTCCCGCACTGAATACTGGCCAGCCCGGAGATTTGAACCCTCCGGTGCTGGCCTGCATCGTTTAACAATAAGGGATCCCCGACCCCCTCGCGTTATTTCCATTGAACGCGAAATCTACTTCTTGGCGATTTCGGCGTCGATCGCTTGGGTCACTTTTTCCGATTCCGGATCAATACCCGGCTCGAAGCGGTTGACGATCTCTCCATTGCGTCCGATCAAGAACTTGGTGAAGTTCCATTTGATCTCGCCAGAAAATTTCGGATTCGTTTCTTTCGACGTCAGGAACTTGTAGAGTCCGACTTGTTCCGCTCCTTTGACGGTCGGCACCTTGCCGAGCATGACGAATTTAACGCCATAGTTCTTTTCGCAGAACGAGGCAATCTCGTCGTTTGTGCCTGGCTCTTGGCGACCGAAGTCGTTGGCCGGAACACCGATGATGACGAGCCCCTTGTCGGCATATTTTTCGTGCAAGTCTTCAAGACCTTTGTACTGCGGGGTGTAGCCACATTTGCTGGCGACGTTCACGAATAGGACAACTTTGCCTTGATAACCGGCGAGGTCGATTTCTTTTCCGTCGAGCCCCAGCATTTTGAAATTGAGGACGCCTGACATTTTTTCTCCTTGGGCTTTTTCCTCCGCCGCAACAGAAGTATTGAACAACAACGGGGCACATAACAGGGCGAGCAAGTAAGTCATCAATCGCATCAGAACTTCTCCAAAGGGTCAGGATGATAGGGGGAAGAGTCCGTGTAAGTATATCGAGAAAACGTTGAATGATGAAGGATGAGCGATATTTTAGAATGACTTTTTTACGACCACGAAGTGAAATATCTCGTCAATGTCTACTCGGCTGGACAAGCCAGCAGTGGCACCCAGACTACCAATCGTAAAACACTGGTCGGCCATGATCCTACCCGACATCAACATTGACGAACCCGAGCAAGTTGCCGATACTTGAAAGACTCGGTTGTTTTCGGATGATGAAAATGGGATGAAAACCGATTGGTTTGTCGCGACAGAATTTGCTACTACCTCCGCTTCGCTAATTGGCTTCGTTCACTATGAGCATTGTTACCCACCTTCGCCCCGCCGTTGTCGAAGCCAAACAGCGATTGGCGGAAGGTCGCGAGAAACTTCGTGTACAGCACGAGGCTGGTTCGCCCGGCGTGCAAGTGTGCGCCAAGTTGACCGACTTGCTGGATGATGTGGTACTCTATCTGTTTGAAACGGCCTTGGCCGATTTGCCTAAGGACGAATCCGAGGCCATCCGTCAGAACGTCGCCCTGGTTCCAAACGGTGGTTTTGGCCGCCGTGACGTGGCGCCGTTTTCCGATGTCGATCTAATGATCCTGCACACGAGCCGATTTGAAAAACAGGTTATTCCGCTCGCCAAGCGTATGATGCACGATGTGTTCGACACCGGTTTGATTTTGGGTCACGCGGTTCGCACGATCAACCAAGCCTGTAAAATGGCCTGGGGCGATGCAACGATTTTCACCACGCTCGCCGAATCACGATTTCTAGTCGGCAATTCAGAACTGTACCAACGGTTTGCACAAACCTTTCAAGCCCAAGCCTTTCGACGGTGGCGGAATTTGTTCGCCACGATTGACGCGGCCCGCGCCGAAGAACGACAGCAATTTGGCGAGACAGTCTATCTGCTCGAACCGAACGTCAAACGCTCGCAAGGGGGCCTGCGTGATTTACAATTGCTGCGTTGGCTCGGCTTCGCCCGCTACCACACGGCTGATCCCGAAGCGTTGTGCCTGATCGGCGAACTGACTCGTGACGAACATTGCACACTGCGCGACGCCCGTGAGTTCCTCTTGCGGCTCCGCAATGAGATGCACTTTTTCGCAGAAAAATCGAACGACGCGCTGGATCGGGCCGAGCAAATGCGGATCGCAAACGCGTTCGGCTATCAAGCGACGGAAGGGATGTTGCCCGTCGAGCATTTCATGCGTGAGTATTTCCGCCATACTCAGGGAGTGAGCCAACTTGCGGTGCGGTTTCTAGCGCGAACGGGGCCTTCAACCCGCTGGCTCGAGGCGATCTCGCCGCTGTTTGCACATCAGGTCGAGGGCGATTATCGCGTCGGTCCCCGACAGATCTTCGCTACCAAAAAGGGATTGGCGAAATTGCCGGGCAACATCGACGAAATTCTCCGCTTAATGGACTTAGCCAATTTATATGACAAGCGAATTTCAGGTCGCACGCTCGAAGCGGTTCATCGGGCGGTGCCGACGATCTCGAACGATCTTTCCGATGAAGCGAAAAAACGTTTTTTGTCGCTGCTGGGGCAGCCCGGCCGTTTGGGTCCGCTGTTACGGCAACTACATGAAATGGCCGTGTTGGAAAAAATCATTCCTGCATTCACGCATGCCCGCTGCTTGTTGCAATTCAATGAATATCATCGTTACACGGTCGATGAGCATTCATTCCGTGCGGTCGAAACAGCAACGAAACTCTTGGACGACTCTGGCCCACTTGGCCGGGCATATCGAGAGTTACGCGACAAACGCACGCTTCATCTCGCGTTGTTGATTCACGATTTGGGCAAAGGTTATCCCGAGGACCACAGTGAAGTGGGAGCGAGAATCGCGGCAGAAATCGCCCAGCGATTGAATCTCCCCTCGACGGAAGCCGACACATTGCGATTTCTCGTCCTTAAGCATTTGTCGATGGCCCATTTGGCCTTTCGCCGTGACACAAGCGATTCGGAAGTCGTCGTCCGATTTGCTGCGGAAGTTGGGTCGCCGGAAATTCTGCAAATGCTCTACGTCCTCACCGCCTGCGACATCACGGCCGTCGGACCCGGCGTCTGGAACGATTGGAAGGGAGAGGTTCTCAACGAACTATACAATCGGGCGATGGAACAACTGACCGGTGAATCTCCGAGCGGAACCACTGAGGAGCGAGTGCAACAACGTCGGGCGATGGTCCGGGCGTGTTTAACTTCGCGCGATGACGTGGAATGGTTTGATTCGCAAATCGACGCGATTCCGCCCCACTATTTACACGGAGTTCCGCCAGAACAGATCGTTTCTGAATTACGACAACTGCACTCACTCGCGCCCGGCGAAGTCTCCGCCGCCGGGCGTTGGCTGCCCGAAAGTAAAACGGTCGAGTTCACGGTCGGAACCTTCGAGGATATTTCGCCGGGCGTATTTCACAAGTTGACCGGTGCCCTGGCGGGAAAGGGCCTGCAAATTCTCTCGGCTGAAATCAACACTCTTGCCGATGGTCTCGTCTTTGATCGTTTCTTCGTTGTCGATCCCGACTATTCGGGCGAGCCGCCGACATGTCGATTGGAGGAAGTCGTATCCGCCTTGAAATCATCGCTGCTAAATCCAACTGGCAAGGCACCCTTGTTTCGTAAACGGTGGCAAGCAACGACCGAACGCAGCCGCGAAGCTCTTTCGCAATTGACAACTCGCGTCGCACTCGACAATGGCACTTCGGAACGCTTTACAATCATCGACGTCTTCGCTCACGACCGGATCGGCTTGTTGTACACAATCACGCGGACGCTGTTTGAGTTGGGTTTGTCGGTTTCACTCGCGAAAATTGGCACGTTTCTAGATCAGGTTGTGGACGTATTCTATGTGACCGATGAGAAGGGCGAAAAAATCTCCGACGACGACCGTCGGCGTGAAATCCGCGAACAGCTACTACACGCGATTGAAAAGCTTAACGCCGAGGATTGAGTTCGTACCGTGTCATAAAACACACGGCGGCGTCAGTGTGCCTCGGCTGACGTACTAGGCTTGGCGATACGAAACGGTGCCTTTGTCTTGGAACGAGGCCATAATTCGGCGACTTGCACATCCTGAAGTGCGGCGTCATGGTCGCCCTCTTTCCACTTGCGAAAGTCGAACGAGAATTCAGTGGACTTTCTGGTCGAAATGCCAACCCAGATTTCTCCGGTCGTTTCATTGCGCACGGAAATATCATCGCAGCCGTCACCATCGAACTCGCCAACGAGCAAGTCCTTCACACCGAACGGCAACGACTGGGGAGTTTGCAGGTTCAATTGATTCCCGTCGGACTGGGCAACGACGACCTCGTTGTTCTCTGGATCACGGGCAACGAGGTCGGCCTTCCCGTCGCCATTGAAATCGCCCGTCTTGACGTTTTGCCAAGCGATTTTATTCGACCAGCGGCACCAGACTTTCGATTCAAGCCCGTTCCCCGTTGAGAGAGCGACGTGCCAATCGCCCGTTACGGGGTCAAAGGCGGCAATGTCGTCGCGTCCGTCGCCGTTAAAGTCGGCGACGACGAGATGCTTCCAAGGGATCGAATGGTTCCAAGTTCCCGATTCGCGGTTGACAAATCTCATTCCATCGAGCGTCATGATCGTCCAGGTTCCGGTCGAAGGATTGTAACCAGCGATTTCTGTCTGCTTGGTTCCACTGAATTTTCCAGTAACGACAAACTTCCAATCGGTTTCTGGCGACCACTGGCCACCTGTTTGAACGACGAAGCCTCTTCCATTCGATAGACCAACGACCCATTCTCCGGTTTTTTTGTCGCGCCCAGCAATATCGTCCAACCCGTCACCGTTAAAATCTCCAACGACGATGTCACAAAGTTTTCGTCCATTGGTCCAATCGCTACATTCGCGATAGGGCCACATCCCCCGATCACTATCGAGCCGATACCATTTTTGGTGTTCGCTCGAATGGCACAAAATATCGACCATTCCGTCGCCATTGAAATCACCGGTGCGGACGCAATCAAAGTTTTTCTCGGGTGCCCACCAGTTGAGGTTTCTGGTTTCAAATTTGTCGCCGACGGAATTTGCGATTTTCCAAACACCGGTTTCAGGTTCGCGACCTATGAGTTGCGACAGGGGTTTGGTGATTGTCGGCAGCATGTAGGGGGGGGACTGATACATCGCTTTCGCCCAAATTTGGAAGCCGACCTGGGCTGCGTGGTTGTCGAATGCGAACAATCCTGCGTCGCCAAATTCAGAATACGTTTTGTGAGTGCTGGGACTTCCGGCCGACGTTTGACCAGCGTGGAATAAAGTGCTGACTTGTAGGTGATTCCATTTCGCGCAGTCCACTCGTGTGCAATTTTCAATTTCGGCATCGCCATCGACTAGGACATGGCACGAATAGGGACGAGGGTCGCCGTGACAGCCCCCTTGCAGGCAGGTCACGAAAAAATATTGAGTCTTCTTGGCGACGAGTGGGTGATGCGTTTGCAATCCTCGCGACCAACCCCAATCCTGTGGCAAGTGTTCGTGCTGGCAGAGAACTTCGCCCGGTTTTTCACCGGCGTTAATCGTGAGCAAATATCCGGTTCGATCACCTGGATCATTGGGTATGAGCGACAAATGAAAGACCTTTGAACCGCGCAGCAAATCCGACGCATTATCACCCTGGGCGGCCAGGTGTTGGATGTCGTTCAAAATTTCCGTTCGTGTTTGACGGCTAACAACATAGGCTGCTCCCGATAGACTGCCCCAAACGGCCACGATCATTCCCGCGCCCGAGGCCAATTGACGCACCCTCAGACGTGGAATTTTCACCAGTAGAAGTTGACGACTCGTTTTCCAAAAAAGACTACCGATGGTCCACGCACCCATTCCGCCAAACACGTGCAAGGGCACCAGTAACGCCCCGACGTGCTTCTGCTCTGGGAGTATAAGGAACAGGATTGCCGCATAAAACACCGAAAAGCCGGCGAGCAAAAGGCCCCCTGTGCGATTCGGCCGAGTGAGTACATAAACCAGCACGCCCACGAAAAACCACAGGGGCATCAAGCGAATCAAGGGATGAACGAGAATTCGAAATGGTACCCGCAGCCAAGCTGGACGATATTCCACTTGCGAATAAACATTGGTCGTGGCAAAGGCCTCGGGCACAATGAGTCCCCCTAAGGCTTGGACGTAGTACCGCGGAAAATACGCCACCCAAGAAAAAGCATTGTATCGCGCCTGTTCAAGGTACATCTTTTGACACGCCCCATTATATTCCGGGCCTAAATAAATAAGCGACGCCGGTTCGCCCGTTTTGGATTCGCACTGTCGGGCGGTGAACAAAGTCTGGATGTCACAACGATGCGTTTGAAAACTATTTTCGATCTCAAGCACATTGCAGCGGGCAATATCGGCATAACACGCGAGGTGAAAGGCGGTCCCCACGGATGGCGAAACCCGGGACGGAACGAGCGAAAACACCGCCGCTCGACAGCCCCACGCACCGACCACAAAAAGGAGGCAGCTTACGACAATTCCCGACCAACTTCGCCGCTGGACAATTTGTTGTACGAATGACCCCATCCCCAGTACGGGTGCCAAAAACAACGCATCGGTTCGCCACCCAATGCCCACCATCGCCACAATACCCATCGCGAGCGACGAAATCCAGAGTGTCCGCCGACTTCGACAGCGGAATACAACCGAGATCAAAAACCAAAAGCCCAGGGCGGTAAACCACAGTGGACTCGTGTCGCGGATGGTCCAGGTCGCTAAATGGCTTTCCAACGGTGAAAGACAAAACAAAAGTGCAGCAGTCCAACCGGCCCAATATTGTCCGCTCAATCGCCGAGCGATTAAGAAGATCAACCCACACGCGCCGGTGCTGACGACCGCATAAAACGTATACAGGACGTACCAATTCATGCCGAACACCTTCCACAATCCGGCCGTCAGATAACAGTCCAAAATTCGTGTGTACGACAACAATTCCCACCCGCGGCTTGAAGCTTCTAGTGCGACCGGCGGATGCGCCTCGAGGTAGGCGTGCAGTTCAACCGATGACAACTTCTCCCGCTTCAGGGATAAGAATTCTGCAACCGGCACGGAAGTAGGATCATCGCCCAGAACGAAGCTATTAAACCCCCGCCCTTCCATCAACGACAACATATAGTCGTAGGCCACTTCATAGTTGTGGTGATCCGCCAGGGGACGGACTCGATTTTGATATTCGCGTAGACCAAAATGTACGACGAAAACTCCCAGAACAAGACAGAGGCGAATCCCCCTAAGGCAATTCCAGAACCGCGCACGCTTACCTACGGATAATTCCGCAGGAGAGAGTGTTTTTTCGACGTCCATATGCTAAGGCTTGGGTAAGAGCAAGGGATCCAAATTACAATTCCGGCAAGACGCGAAACATGGTGGCAATACGTTCCGACACTTGCGGATCAGGTCAACTCTCACGGCGGGAGTACGACAACCAGGCTGCGAACAATAAGTTTCGCTGACAACAATTCAATATCGGTTTAGCCGTTTGAAGCAAATTGTTACGTCCCAAACCGTAAAACTATAGATTTCACCAAAACTCAAGGTCTTCTCCTCGCATCCTCGCGAAACCTTTTTGAATCGCCGAAAACGGAAAAGATATCACGCGGAGGCGCAGAGATCACGGAGGATTATTTAGTTTCACCGATCAACTTTATACCGCAAAACAGCTACAACGATTAAACAGCGGGTGCCGCCCCTTGCGGTTCCAATTGCGAATGGTTATTGGAACCGGTTGAGTAAGTCGTTGGTTCATTGGAATTTGCCGCAACCTTGTCCGATTCAACGCCGCGAGCGCGAACCGAATCCCACAACAATCCCGGCACTAACACCAAACCGTGCCAACTCGACAGACCGTAGCGAAATTCCGAATGAGCGAGAAACGACATCAAAAACGCGAACAGCGGAAAAAGCCACACGATTTCCGGAATCTTCGTCCGCGTTCGCCATTGATAAACAACGTACGCCAAGAAGACCACGTACATCCCAATGCACCAATAGGAGCAGCCAAAGGGTGACGAATCCAGGTCCGTTTTCGGCTCACGATTTGCGTTAACCAATAAAATCGGCCAACGCGAGACTTTGAATTCCACCGCGTCGTAAGGCCGGTGATAGATCGCTTGCGAAAGTTCCCACAGGCAATTGAGGTTCGCCCAGGGACTGTTGGCGGCGAACTTGGCTTCCACGCGAGCGGGTGCTTCGGGGTCGAGATATTCGCCAAATCCGACACCCCAATCTTCGGCCCATTCAAATGTATCGTGTTTCTGCCACCACTCACCGCGACAGATGACGGAGAACCCGCCACTCATGTTGACGCAAAAGTGTCCGATGCGATCTTTATTCCAGATTTGGACCGGGACCCGAACCAGGTGCAAAGAGACATAGATGGCCGCTGAGCAGGCGATACCTTGGCCGATTCTTCGCCAGCCGCGCAAACCGGTTTGAGCA
>JAYUFG010000536.1:0-3357 GCA_043738845.1 Planctomycetaceae bacterium | reverse complement strand
GCGATGGGCGTCACGACTTTCGATCCCAATGTCCCACATCAAGGGCCGTTTCCCGTACACGGTGGACGGCTGGAAATTCGCAGCACCCGCAACAGTGCAGCGGGCACGTTCTCAAAAATCACGATTGTCGATGAAGCGACGGCCGTTGTGTATGAACAACATTTGTATGATGCCAAAGCTCAGAGAATTGCCACGGCCAAAGCGAGCCAGCACCGGTTTGTGAAAGAGGTCGGCGCGTCGATGCCGCAGGCGATTGATATTGAGTGGCCCGCCAATCAGGTCCAATTGCACATCGACTACGGCGATTTTCAGTTGAACACGCTGCACAATGTCCCGTCGCCGTTGTGGCAGAAGCCGGAGTACGGCGTGCCCAATGTCGATCTGGCGCAGCCGAACGGATTCGCGGGACCTGTGACGGCACCATCCATATCATCGCCCGGAGTCGTTCCCGCCTCGGCCACGATACCTGCCCCAGCAGAGCCGCCGCAAATCAAGGCGTATTTATCACCGGTTTCGCCGACCGGTGTGCCGATTTCCTCGACCGGTGTACCGGTTGAGAATTGACGTAAGCGGCTTGGTAGGGCATCCACACGAATGGCCGACTCTCTTCGACGCCATCGCGCCGCGCAATGTCGCGCCACATTCGATATGTGGTAATTTTTCGACCGACTTGGCATTCGAGCCAATCCGGTCGGAAATCTGCATAATTTTCTGAAGTTCTGCATTCTGCCTTTTACGTTTCTCCAGACTTGTCTTTTCGACGCCATAAATCATAATCGACGTTGTTTCTCCCGCGTCAACATCCCATCCTGCCGACGAACGAACTCACCCGATGAAAAACTCACGCTCACTCGCATCCCAGTTGCTCGTGCGAACTTTCGCCGCCATTTCCTTGGGAGTGATCGCCGTCTTGTTCGCCAACCTATCACCCTCCGCGACCTTCGCCGAAGAGATCGACGTTGTCACCGTCGGGGTGGGAGGCTATCGCACGACCTTGCCGAAACTTTGTAAACCGCTGCCCGACACGCTCTATCGCACCAGCGACGTCACCGGTCCGATGCTCACCCATCAGTGGTGGAGTTCGCTGGTCTGGCAAAAGTTTTCGCAAAACATGTTTCCGCACCCGCTCTGCGTTCGCTGCGATACCGACGGTTTGATGGTCGCCTATCCGGGCGGAAACATTCACGGCGACAAGTCGGGAATTTTCGGCGACGCCGATCTCAAGAACGGCGATTTCAAAATTGGTCACTCGACCGTCAAGGATTTTCCCGCTGCCAAATGTGGCGGATACTCGGACTGGTTTGTCACGGCCGTCTTTGAAAAGGAAAAGGCGTCGCTCCGCACGAGCTTCGGCCACGGCAGTCCCTTTGTCTACTGCATGTTTCAGGAGGGCGACCCGCAAATCACGTTCACGAAACTGCCGACGATCTGGTACGGAAAGGCGACCGATCCGATTCTGGGCATCACGGTGAATGGTCATCATTACGGTCTCTTCGGTGCGACCGGTTCAACCTGGACCGGACTCGATGGTTTGAAATTTACGAACCAAAGTCGAAGTAAGTCGCATTTTTCGATCGCTGTGTTGCCAAATGATAATCCCGAGACGCTGCGACGCTTTGCCAAACACTCGCATGCCCATGTCACCGACACGCAGGTTTCTTACGGAACGCTTTCGGGGAAAATCATTTCGACCTATCGTTTCACCTGCACGCCCCGCGAAGGAGACGAGAAGTCAACGATCTTCGCCCTCTATCCACATCAATGGAAGTACGAGACGAATAAGGAGGAGTATCGCGATATCTTATCCGCATATAATTCCGTTCGTGGCTACCTGTATATCCGCCTCGGCGATCACTTCACCACCGAAGTTCCGATCCAGGGCGTTCTCCCATATTTTCCGAAAGAAGGAATCCCAGACCGCGAGCGAATGCTTGGCTACCTAAAAGACGAAGCGGCCAAACCGAAACCCGGCTTCGGCGACACCTATTCCGAAGGAAAGCATCTCGGCACACTCGCCAGTCTCAGCGGGATCGCCGAAGCTGCCGCCGCTCCGGAACTCCAACAACTTTTCATCACCGAACTGAAACGCCGCTTGGAAAGTTGGCTGACTGCGACGCCCCGCAAGGATCAACCCGTCTTCTATTACAACAAAACCTGGGGCACGCTCGTCGGCAGTCGCCCCAGTTTCGGCAGCGATTTTCCCCTCAACGATCATCATTTTCATTACGGATATTTTATTCGTGCGGCGGCCGAGGTTGCCCGCGTCGATCCCGACTGGGCAAAAAAGTGGGGGCCGATGGTCAACCTCCTCATCCGCGACATTGCCTCGCCCGACCGAAATGACAAAATGTTTCCGCACTTGCGGTGTTTTGACAAATACGCGGGCCACTCCTGGGCGTCGGGCGATGCGAACTTCGCCGACGGCAATAATCAAGAGTCGTCGTCCGAATCGCTCAATGCTTGGTACGGAATGATCCTGTGGGGCGAAGCGACCGGCGACAAAGCGATCCGCGACACGGGTCTCTATCTCTTCAACACCGAGCGGACCGCGATTGAGGAGTATTGGTTCGACGTGGACGGCACGAATTTTCCGAAGACCTTTCCGAACGTCGCACTCGGGATGATCTGGGGGGGCAAAGGAGCATTCGGTACATGGTTCTCCGCCGATATCGACTGTATTCACGGGATCAATTGGCTGCCGTATACGCCCGCCTCGCTCTACATGGGCCGTCATCCCGACTATGTGAAAAAGAATCACGAGCGGATTGTCAGCGTTCGCAAAGGGGGCGGCGATTACAAAACGGGCTGGGGCGATCTGGTCGTGATGTTCAGTGCGATGCATGATCCGACCATCGCTGTAAAGTACCTGGACGAGAATCCGAATTGCAAAGTCGAAGGGGGCAACACACGGGCATTCATGGCTCACTGGATTCACACGCTCGATAAACTGGGCCACGTCGATGGGAAAACAACCTGCGACTATCCCTTTGCGAACGTCTTCATCAAAGGCAACGATCAAACCTACGTGGCGTACAACTTTGGCGAGAAACCGCTGACGATTGTGTTTTCCGACAAGATCAAGCTCGAAATCGCCCCGCATTCAATGGCGACGAAGACGCTGCCCATCAAATAACCGGCCTGACCGACTTCAAAACGGTTTCCACTCGGAAAAATATCGGGAATGGCTCTTGAAACTGAGCCACCAACTATGATAGTGTACAAATGTTAGAATCGCCGCCGATTCTGTGCGGCCACGGGGCAGGAGCAATGAGCGGCGAGCTGTTGGCGATTATCGTTTTTCCGTCATTTTGCGTTTTGACTTCTACCTTCACACCGATTTCTGCCTTCACAAATTAC
>JAYUFG010000535.1:0-8892 GCA_043738845.1 Planctomycetaceae bacterium | reverse complement strand
GACGGATCGGTGGCGACCGCGACCCCTGGGTCGAAGGAATGGCCGCCTTCAAGATCACCGACATGAGTTGCGTCCCATGCAGCGACCGGCCGGGCGACGATTGCAAGTTTCCCTGGGATTATTGTTGCGAAGACAACGAGAAAATGAAGAAGTCGGTGGCGATGGTGCAGATCGTCGATGACCACGGCAAGGTCATCACAGAAGACGCCAAAAAATCGCTCGGCTTCAAAGAACTGCAAACGATTGTCATTCAAGGAATCGCCGAACGGGATAAGGACAACAACCTGACCGTGAATGCGAAAAAGGTGTTCATTCGCAAGTAATTGTCGTGAATCGGATGACTTGTTTGACGTGATTATTCACAGTCGTATTGAGTGACAATGAAAGTGTCGGCAAATTACATGTCAAACCTTTTACAAGGAGAAATGCAATGTCTTTTTTATTGAAGCAACCGTGGTTTCTCGGCGTTTTGTTGGCCGGAGGATTGATCTGGATTGTCGGTTGTAGCGGTGGTAGCAAGCCAGACTCGAATTCGATCAGCGCGCCACCAGCAGCCTCTGCAAAGTTTTTACTGACTGCCGAACCGGTTGGTGCCAAGAATGTTGTTGAGACCCGCGAACTGGCCAAAGACAAGGACGAAGTCGTTCTGGTCGGACGGATCGGCGGCGAACGTGATCCCTGGGTCGAAGGAATGGCGGCATTCAAAATCACAGATATCGCGCGTCCACCATGCAGTGACCGGCCGGGTGACACGTGCAAATTCCCCTGGGACTACTGCTACGAAGATCAGGATTTGATGAGGAAGTCGGTCGCTTTGTTGCAAATCGTCGATGACCACGGCAAAGTCATCGCGGAAGACGCCAAGACATCGCTCGGCTTCAAAGAGTTGCAAACGATTGTCATCCAAGGAATCGCCGAACGGGACAAGGACAACAACCTGACCGTGAATGCGAAAAAAGTCTTCATTCGCAAATAAAATGTAGGTCAGGCATGTGGCCTGACAGAATGACTTGATGACTTGATGACTTACCTCGACCGTTGTCAGGCCACAGGCCTGACCTACGATATTTCGTCTCCAAACATCCTTCGGGAGCAAACCATGTCCTCGCACGTCGATCTCAGCCAATTAGCGGTTCGTCGAGAAACGACCACGGCCGATGCGCTCGGACCACGGCCGCGAAAACTGTTCGCGCGATACGTCTTGCCACTCGGCGTGTTGCTCAGTTTTGCGGCTGTGTTGGCCTGGGCGGCGCGGGACAGTTTGCTGCCCGCCAAGGAAGTGACAGTCGTTCCCGTCTTCGTGAGCAAGACACTTCAACAGGCCGAAGGGACACCGCTGTTCACTTCGGCCGGTTGGGTCGAACCGTCACCGTTTCCCATTTCGGTCACAGCGTTGGCCGAAGGGGTTGTGGAAAAGTTGCTCGTCGTCGAGGGACAGCCGGTCGAAAAGGATCAGCCAATTGCCCAACTGATCCGCCGTGACGCCGACCTTTCCTTGGCTCGTGCCAGGGCCGAGACAGAAATGCGAGCGGCCGACGTGAAAACGGCCGATGCTCAACTCGCCGCCGCGAAAACGAACCTAGAACAACCCGTGCAATTGGACGCCGCCTTGGCCGAGACCGAGGCCCTGCTCGCCCGTGCGCAAACCGAGTTGGGCAACATCAAACCGCAAATTCAAGCGACCGAAGCTCGACTCTCCCTCGCGCGACAAGAACTCGATGGCAAGCGGACCGCTGGCGAAGGGGTCGTTCCCTTGCGAGCCATTCAGAGGGCGCAGAGTGAATACGACGCAGCGAATGCGGCCCTGGATGAGCTCAATCAGCGAGGACCGCGACTGCAAAAGGAAATCGACGCCCTCTCGCGACGGCGCGATGCGATTGCCAAACAGCGTGAACTAAAGACCGAGGAAATCCGCCGCGTCGCCGAGACTCAATCGAATCTCGCCTCAATGACCGCTCGACTCCATCAGGCCCAGGCCGAGGAACAAATCGCCGAATTGCGCCTCGAACGGATGCTGATTAAGTCGCCCATCGCGGGCAAAGTACTCGCCCGCGTGGCTCGCGAAGGAACACGCCTGATGGGTCTCAAGTCGGAATCAGACCAAGATTCGAGTACGGTTGTGACGCTGTTTAATCCGGAAAAGCTGCAAGTGCGGGCCGATGTGCGGCTCGAAGATGTGCCGCGATTGAAGCCGAATCAGCCGGTGCGGATCGAGACGGCCGCCGTGGCCAACTCGCTGAAGGGTCGCGTGCTGATTGTCACCTCGACCGCCGACATTCAGAAAAATACACTCTCGGTCAAAGTGCTGATCGAAGAACCACCACCACAAATCAAGCCTGAGATGCTCGTCAAAGTCACCTTTCTCGCGACGGCCGACGATACTCCGAGAAACGGAACGGAACCCATCGCAAAGGACCGCATATATATCCCCAAGTCGCTCGTGATGTCGGACGACGCGGGAAGTTTTGTTTGGTGGGCCGATCAAGCGGCGGGCGTCGCGCGGCGGCGGAACGTCAAAGTCGGTTCGCCCGGCAACGACAATCTTATCGAGGTCGAGGGTCTTTCGCTCTCCGACAAAGTTATCGTCGGCGGTCGAGAGGGACTTCGCGATGGTCAACGCATCACTGTCAAAGGAGAAGATCATGGCACTGGTTGAAGTACGTCACGTGACGAAATCATTTTCCAAAGGCGAGCGAGAGATCACGCCCCTCCGCGATGCGAACCTGAACATCGAGCGGGGAGAATCGGTCTCGCTGATGGGTGCCAGCGGCTCCGGCAAGAGTACGCTCCTCAACCTGATCGCCGGGATTGATCGACAGACGGCGGGTAATATCCTCGTCAACGGCACCGATATCCATCAACTTTCGCGGACGAAATTGGCCCACTGGCGAGCGGCCAACGTCGGTTATATTTTTCAAATGCACAATCTGATTCCTGTTTTGTCAGCCTATGAAAATGTCGAGATGCCCCTATTGCTGTTGGGCCTTAGTCGGGCTGAGCGAAAAAAACGAGTGACGATTGCACTCGATGCGGTCGGACTTTTGGATCGGGCGGACCACTTTCCGCGCCAACTTTCCGGCGGACAAGAACAAAGGGTCGGGATCGCACGGGCCATCGTCGCCGATCCGACCATTGTCGTCGCGGATGAACCGACCGGCGACCTCGATGCCGAAACGACCGAACAAATTCTCGATTTGCTCAAACGGCTGAATACCGAATTGGGGACGACAATTTTGCTCGTCACACATGACCCGAATACAGCCGCCATCGCCGGACGGCAATTGCGGCTCGAAAAAGGAGTATTGCTCGAACCGGGGCGAGTTTTGCAATCGGTATAAAGGAACCTATCATGTATCGCTTCATTCCTTACGTTCTGAAAACATTGTTCCGCCATCGGACCCGCACGCTCCTGACGATGAGCGGCGCGGCGGTCGCTTTTTTCGTGTTCTGTTTTGTGGGAGCGGTCGGCGAGGGACTCGATAACCTCACCAAAAATAGTTCCGCCGAGCGGAGTTTGATCGTGTTTCAGGCCAATCGCTTCTGTCCTTTTACGAGTTTGCTGCCGGAAGACTATGCCCGCACGATCCAGAAACTCCCCGGCGTGCGAGATGTTGTGCCAATCAAAGTCTTCACGAACAATTGTCGCGCAAGTCTCGATGTCGTCGTGTTCCATGGCGTTCCGACCGACAAGTTGAAAGCAGCTCGTTCGTTCAACATCGTGTCCGGAGATTGGAGCGATTATGAAAAACGGACGGACGGCGCACTCGTCGGTCGGGCGTTGGCCAATCGCCGCAAACTCACGCCGGGCGATCCTTTCACAGTCGGTGGCGTCACGGTCAAGGTTGCCGGAATTTACTCCGCACCCGTCGCGGCCGAAGAAGATTTCGTCTACACACCGCTCGAGTTCTTGCAGCGGCTGCGGGGTCGCAATGACGTCGGCAAGGTCACGCAGTTTGAAGTTCATCTGCAAGAAAAGGCCGACCCCAAAGCGATTGCCAAACAGATCGACGCTGAATTTCTTTCCGGTCCAGTGGGGACCGACACCCGGCTGAAGGGTGCCTTTCAAGAAAATGCCCTCGGCGATCTGGTCGAGTTGATTCGCTCCGCCCGCTGGTTGGGTTACGCTTGCGTCGGCTTGTTGGTCTTTGCCCTGGTTGCGACGACGACGGTCATGGCCGTGCAAGATCGCACGGCCGAATATGCGGTGTTGCGAACGCTCGGCTTCACGGGCCAAGGAATTTTCGGACTCGTGATTTCCGAAAGCTGGCTGGTTAGTTTGCTCGGCGGCGCACTCGGTGCGGTCCTGGCCAGCGTTGTTCTCGCCGTCAGCGGGCTGTCACTCGGTGCCGAGGGAGTCAGTATCTCGTTCGATCCAAGCTGGCACATCGGGCTGCTCGCACTCGTTGTCTCGGGCATCGTCGGGATTATTGCCGGAGCATTTCCAGCTTTTCAAGCGGCCCGTTCCGAGATTGTCGCTGCTCTGCGAGCGGTGTAGGCGTACTTTGTCGATTCTCGAAATTGGTAGGGCTTGGTCACACCGATTAAGCATGGTCCGCAGTCCACCGCAGTACGGGAAAACGCGCAACGCCAAACTATGAATTAAAGGCGATCAGAATAGTTTTCAAAAAAATGGAGCGGAGTATGGTACCGATAGCGATGCCAGCACGCGGAACATACGATAACCCAAATCATGACAGAGTGTTGCTAGCGGCACCAATGCCTGTTTTTCCTGAGGATTGTTTTCGGATAGCCTCGTAGAGCAAGCCTTATGCCGAATTGAGGTCGGACCGATAAATCGCCACCATTGCGAAACTTTCCGGCGATAGCGGGTTTTTTCAGCCGAACCGATTGCTTCGACGTGCGTCGCACGGCGCACTAATTCGCACGCCTAACTCCCTTATAGTGACACCCTTTGCCTGTCAGGCAGACTGAGGTGACTTAACAATTCAAGGTTGCGGCACTAGCAGTTACACCCAGCACCCGACGATAAACTTCTTGTTGCTTAGGGATAGTCCCGAAATAACTTCCCGATATCACATTTGATTCGTCCCTGCGGCCATTTCGGTTTCGCCTCGCTCCGCTGCGCGTCGCGGCTAACCTAAGATCGCAAAACCGGGAAGTTATTTCGGGACTGTTCCTTAGGAATTGGACCGAAGTAACTTTCCTGATTTGACTTTGCATTCGACGCGGTTGCTGATCGATCCTTCCACGCTCCGCCACCCGCAAGCGGGTACCCGGTCGCGGCTAACCGATTTATCGCGCAACCGGCAAGTTAATTCGGGCCGAATCCTTATCGCAACACATCATCCTTGAACGGATGAGCCGGTCCGTCGAGACGCAGTTTTGGCAGGGCTTTTAATGCCTGAGAGGCCAGGCGCAAGTCTTCCTGCGTGGTGATTTTGAGGTTCATTAATGAGCCGGGGACGACCGTGACGGGATGTCCGATCCGTTCGACGAGTTGGGCTTCGTCCGTCGCGACGAAACCTTGTCGCGCGACGTAGGCTTTCAATAGCAAGTCGCGGCGAAAGACCTGCGGCGTTTGGGCTTCCCACAAATGGTCACGGCTGATCGTGGCTTCAATAGTGTGATCGGCGTTAACTCGTTTGAGCGTACCGGCGACGGGAATTGCCAAGATCGCCGCACCACTTTTTTCCGCCGCCGCAAAGACGGACGTGATCCAAGCCTCGGCGATGCAGGGTCTTGCCGCATCGTGAACGCAAACATAGTCGATGTCGGGTCGAACGCGAGCGAGCGCACGCTCGACAGAATCGGCCCGTTCGTTGCCACCATCGACGACCTCGACGCCCAACAGGGCAGCATTGCCGCCGTACTTCTGTTGAAAGAACTCGCGGTCCTCGGGCGAGATCACGAGAATCGTTTGTTGGACATCGTCCCGATTGACGAATCGTTCGGCGACATGGATCCAAACGGGCCGACCGTCGAGCGGCGCGAACGGTTTTTTGAAATACGGGTCGCGAAACCGGCTGCTCTTTCCGGCAGCGGGCAAAATCACGGCGAACGTGGCCACGGCGAACTCCTCAAGATGGCACAGAAACAAACCCACCCGTCTATTTTAGCCGCCGAGATCGCAGAGATAAAAGAGGGGGCACAAAAAACAACTCTTCAGTTCCTCGCTGCGTCTCTCTGTTCTCGGCGAACTCGGCAGCTATTCCTCGTCTTTTTTCGGTCATAAAAGGCGAAGGGATTTCTAACTCATCGGACCGGCGGCGGGAGAAGTTCGTTGGGCGGCGGAAAAATGCCGGAAGGTGTTGATAACGGCGGCGGTGTTTGAATGATGATCGGCGCGACGGGAGCGGGTGCCGACGGAATCGTTGGCACGGGACCAACACCATATCGCTGCGCGGCTCCCACGCGAGCTTGGATTGCCATGAGAATTTCCTGCTCCAGTGGTGCGTCACGCCGCAAAGGGAACCAAGTCGTCGGCTTGGTTTGCTTCGTCGCCGGATCGACATAACGATCGGGAAATTGATCGGTCTGCAATTTTTGATCGGAGGCAAAAAATCGCGCCGGCTGTTTGATGTCCTCAAGTTCCTTCACGACCGCCACTTCGACCATGTACCCACCCTGGGCCGGCACAATGCGCACGCTCGCCTTGCGGCGGGTCGATTGGAGCGTGCTTTCCCATTTCTCATAGGGCGTGACGGAATCTTTTCGCCAAGGTTCAAAAATCGTCGAGGCGGTTTCCGGAAGCGTCTCGATCCGGCCTTCAGTAATCACGTCGCCCAACTGGTGCAGGCGGTCCTGATGCTCGATTCGAAAGTAATCATCAACGACATCGACGACTTGATCAAAGAGAAAATCTTTATCGACGGCAGGCACAAACAGTGGATTGGCTTGCAGCGGCGGAACAGCGGCGGTTCCTGGCGGCGCGTAGCCCGGCCCCGTGGTGCAGCCGCACACCACACTCAACAGAACGCCGCCGAAGAGCCACAGCCGGATCATGCGTGCCAAATGAAACGAGAGGAGAAAAACGAGCGTCGAGAGTGACCGCTAGGATAAGGGGCGGAAGTTTCCCGAAATTAGCCGATTGCAGCAAGGTCAAAGTGGCGTTTTCGCGTGAATTCGGGAACACGTCAGCTTTTGCGCGTGGAGCAATTTATCGAAATCACGTCAAGACAGGAGATTGACTGTGGGGAATGACAAAATCGTTTACCAAATTTCGCAAAACTGTTCAATTAGCCAAACAATTGCCGCACGACCCTGTTTTCCGTTGGACATCGCTGAAAATCAAACCGCAGTTGCCATTACCCATTTTCGCCAAATCGCGCGTACACAAGCAAAATCGCGAATTCGCAAAAGCTGATGTGGACCCGAAAAAAATCGCGAATCAAAACCATTTATCGCGGTGCGGCAATTGAAAATCTGTCGTCACACCGTCTCACGACGGCTTTTGCCACGGCTGATCGACAACACCGCTTTGAACATTTGCCTGTCGCGCCGCCACAAACAGCCAATCGCTCAGGCGATTGAGATAGATCAAGACTTCCTCACGTAGACGGACGCCCGGTTGTCGCGAAAGGGTCAAAATACACCGCTCTGCCCGCCGACAGACCGTGCGTCCAAAGTGCAATCCGGCACCACATTCGGATCCGCCGGGCAAAATGAATTGCGTCAGTGGGGGGAGCGTGGCCTCCCAAGCGTCGATCTCATTTTCCAAGCGAGCAATCTGTTGGTCGCAAATCGTCGCCGTCCCCTTCTGCTCCGGATGCGGCGTCGCAAGTTCGGCACCCAATTCAAATAATTCATTCTGCACGCGAGTGATCGCTTGGGCAAATGCGGTTCCAAATTCGCTGGGCAAACCGGACGTGCGAACCATTCCCAGGATCGCGTTTAACTCATCAACCGTTCCATAGGCTTCGATCCGCGGGTCGTCCTTAGCAACACGCGGCCCGCCAAACAGGCCGGTCGTTCCATCATCACCCGTCTTCGTGTAGATTTTCATCGTAAATAGGCTAACGTAGTAAATTGACGGGGACTCTCCGTTTTTCAATCTGGGGTCTCTTCTCGACGTACGAAAGCCGAAACGCAAGTCGGGACTTGCGGTGTTTAACCGGCATACTTCACTTACGTTTCGGGTTAGGTTTTTTTCAGCGTGATAAACCGCGAATCCATATCTCGAACCGAGGAACGGTCTCCTTCGTCACCGCATTATAACGGATCAAAGTCGTTTTGTCGGGGGTTAGAATTTGTGCCATTTTGCTGCGGGCTGCGTCTCCAATTGGCGAGCGGGGGCACCCATGCCCAAAAACCAAACGCAGCAAATCTAACGCCTGTTCACGCCAGCGAAACGGCATTCACGCCGTGACGCCAGTGCCGTGGGATACTAGCGTTCGGTAAAGGGTTGCCGATGTTGACGCCGACCGTTTGATCGTCGTCCAAATTGACAGCACCGTCGTTGAGGTGCTTCGCTCTTCATGGACAGTCTAACTCCGAATTGTTAAGGAGAGACGGAGGACTACCTGATGGCCAAGAAGTAGGTCGTAACGAAGACCAGGAACCGACACAACGGTTCAAGCAGGAGACCATCCAGATGCTCGTGGATGGTCATTCCGCTCCGTCCGTGGCAAAGTGGTTAAGACTCTCCGGTCTCGATCTTCTCTTTCGCTGGAAAAAAGATTCGCTGCATCGGGCCAGCAGCCCGTCCAGAAGCGATGGCGGGACGAGATATTACGGCAGGGGTTGCGGCGAGAATGAACACGGCGATTACGAGGGCGTACCCGCAGCGAGGAATCGCCGCAATTCGGTTCGGGTTGAAAATATCTAAGTTCATTGTCATCACCTCCTGTTTTGGTTTACGCACCACACCGACTATTTCCTCGGCGATTTTGCCCGCACCGATCTCGCCGCTCGCCCATCGCGACCTATGACACT
>JAYUFG010000534.1:0-8901 GCA_043738845.1 Planctomycetaceae bacterium | reverse complement strand
CCCAGCCTCATGCGCGGGATATTCTTCCGCTGCTGCGTCGCCGAACTCTTCGCCTAAGCATCGCTCGATGTTGCAATTTTTATGGTATGAGCCATACTGACATGCACCGTTGCCGCCGAACGCAAAATCATCTCTCTCAATGGTTGAGTGCGGCGTGAAGAAATCGCGGCCATCGGAATGATGTATCCAGACCGACCGGGATCGGCGGAAATAACAAATGCGCGTTCAAGGATCATTGCATAGAGATTTCCGCATTTTTCTGTCGCGTATCCTCGTGCCGTATAGTCATCGCGCACCTTCGAGTATTCAACATACGGGGGATTCCCGATAATCACGTCGAAGCCTCCGCGCGTCATGATCCCGTAGAACTCGGCAAACCAATGGAAGGGCTGGTGCGACTTGCGCCACTTCACATAATCGGCGGCCTTCTTCGGCTTGTCGGCGTCGATGCCGTAGTCGCCCGCCAGATAGTGGTCAAGTTCTCCGGCCAATCGCGCAAGTTCATCGCGGAGGGTCTTCTTGGCCAGCGACAAGTCCGCGCTGTTGCGCCCACCGCCGGAACCGCTCGTCTGCTTGCGGCAAAAGTCCGCATAATGATCGGCTACGGCTTTGGCCTGCACCTCCAGCTTGGCCACTTCGGTCAGGGGGAAACCGGGGAAACGAGCGACGTGACTCTGGCGGATTTCCTCAATCGACGTGTAGCCGACCAGCGTGTTGCCGGCGCGGATATTGAAGTCGATGTCGGGCAGCGGCTCCAATTGTCCCACGCGGTCAACCTGCGAGACGAGCGTGAGGAACAGCCGCAACTTGCAGATTTCGACCGCCTCTTCCATGATGTCGACGCCGTATAGGTTGCGGACGATGATGCTCTTGAGGATGAAGTAATCACGATTGGGGTGCAATTCGATTTCCGCCAGAACGGCGCGAAAATCATCGAAGGCCTTCGGCGACCGCCGCGTGCCGGGCCGCTCGGCGTCTTCGACAAAGGCGCGCATTCGTTCCAGGCAGGCTTCATAGAGCGGTTCCATGATATTGAGGGCGGCGAACAAAAATGCGCCCGAGCCACAGGTCGGGTCGAGGATGGTCACGTCGCGGATGGCGTTCCAAACGGCGCGGAGCAGTTCCGGTCCCTCGCAATTGACGATAATGTCTTCGGCGAACTGGCGGATGTTCAGGTTGTACGTGATGAGGTCGTTGATTTCGTGGACTTGACCGGTGCGGAGTTTTTCCAGCAACTCCAAACACCGCTCTCGGCGGGCGACATGCTCCCGCCAAGTTTCGGTCGGCAGATTGAAGGGGGCAGCGGCGGGCTTGTTCCAACCGTCGCGCTGTGCGACATCCGTAACTCCTTTGGTGATTTCCTTGGGCAGTGAAATCACTTCGCCACTGTCGTCGATTACGCCTTTGCGCACGGCGGGATAGAGATAGCGGTCCGGGTCGGCCTTGAGCAGCCGCCACAGGGCGGAGTCCGGCTCGAAGGCCACCGCACAGTTTTTCTTGGCGGCGTCGAGCAGGTACGGGATGATCGTGTTCTTGCCGATATAGTCGGTGATGTCTTCCTTGGTGTAGTAGGCCCCCATTTGCTTCTGGTTGATGTACTTCTCGAAGATATAGCCGAGGACTTCCGGGTTGATCTCTTTGCCGCTGCTGATGGGCCGCGTGTCGAGAACCCAATCGAATTCGTCGAAAAAGTTGAAGAGCTTCTCGAAGGCCTGATCCGGGATGTCGATTTTTGGGTTGCGGAGTTCGAGTTCGTGAACGTCGAACAGCCCACCGTTGAGGTACGGCACATTGCCCAATAGGTCTTTCAAGTCGGGGTCGAGTTTGCGTTCCGTCGGCTGTCGGCCGAAGCCCTCGTGGAACAGGGCCAGCAGGAAATAGCGATAGAACGTATGGAACTTGTCTTTACCCTTGCGGGTTTGCACTTTGCGCAGGCGGTCTTGGAGGTAGGTCAGGTTGCCATCCAAAAAACCTTTTTTCTGGATGAAGTAGACGAACATCAAGCGGTTGAGCATGAGCGAGGCGTACCACTCTTGATCGCCCTGTTCGGTGATACCCTGGATGAACTTAAGGAACGCGAGATGCTCGGCCTTAAACCGCTCGTAGAATTTCTTGGTAAGCTTGTCGCGGTCGAAGGCGTCGCGCAGTTTGTGAACCGCGCCGGTTAGATCGAGTGCCTCGTCTTCGTCGAGAGGAATGTAGATGTGCCCCAACTTCTGAATCAAGGCGTCGCCCGACTGGTGGCCGGGATGATAAACGTGTTCGCGGTATTGGGCCGGTTGACCCGGTTTCCGCAGAACCCATTGCCAGATTTGGGTGGTCCGCTTGGCGTCGGCGAAAATGAGCAGATGCTCGAAGGCCGACTTGGCGACCTGTCGTTCGATTTTGCGGCGAACCTCATAGGCGGGGATGCTGTCAGTGCTATCGGGCGAGCACTCGAAGACCTGAACGCCCCGTTTCTGGGCCACAGCCTTGAGCCGAAAGTCCTTTCCGTCGATGGGAATTGTGAGGCTGCCGCCGGGGAAATCCCAACCGAGTTCCTGGGTGAAAACCCCGGAAAAGTCGAATTTCCCCAAACGGTCTCGGATGGCTGGTTTATCGAGGCTCATTGATGTACAGCAAAAAATTGTGCAAAAATCTTGTTGAAACGCGGGTTGATTTGACGTAGTATAGTCGTAGCGACCAGCATGGGCCGGCGACAGCCGACCTTGGAATTTATTCCCTGGCCGCTATTTTTTTTGGCCTAACTTCAGTTGCTCCTCGGCCAACCAAGTCAGCACGTCGCTGAGTGCCTCATTACCGCGATGGATGAGCGGCTCGATCAGAGGGACGGCGGATTCATCGACGGACTTGCTCGGCAGACCCGCTTTGGCTTCTTCATGCTTGCGTACGCAAAGCGCGCAAATGTCGCAAAGTTGCAACAATCGACTTTTGGCGGAGTCGATAAAGAAACCCTTCTCGACAATTCGGCAAAGGCGGAGATCGCCATCCGTCCCGCGCAGCACCTTAATGGACTTCTCGACGTCCCGAACGATTTCCTTGTTCTCGTCGGAGATGAACATCCCGAGAGCGTGACCTTCCAGCGAACTGAGATAGTCGTCAACGACGCGGGCGATAAGGGGAAATGCGGCCACATGCGGATTGATTAAGACGCCGGCTCCGAACGTGGCATGGAGCCAAGTCTGAAACCGTTTTTTCACGATAGCCCGGTAGACGATCTTCAACCCGAATTGGTTGGCGACATTTAGCCAGTCATCGCGTAGGGCAAGTCGGTCAGTTACGCTGACCCCGGCGAAATGATTACGACCGGTTCGCAAATCGGTCGCATGAATCTCCTCGCCGGTAGAGGCAATCGACGGAAACCGCTCCGCGATAGATTTCTCCAAAGCCTGCTCGACGCCTTGCCATTTATCTTCCGGAACGATGAGGGCATTGAGTACGAAGATCGGCTGCTGCAAATCATGAAGGTTTGTCCCCGTGTTGCCGGATTCATCCACGTAAACGAGATACATTATTTCGCCCCCAAGGTTGCATTGCTTCGTTCAAATTGAGTGTGCATCGTAGAGGTCATTCCCTGTTCTGGCATAGCCCGAGCGAGCAGATCACCTGCGGTTCGGCGGTTTCGGTATCCTCAGCCACGCGGCAGAGGCGGGCGTCCTGGCGGAGAGCGACGACCAGTTCCGCCAAGGCCGCGTCGGTGACCCCGCTCTTCAATTGGCGGTTGAGCGTGTCGGTGGCCGATTGAAGCAACGGGTATTTATAAATATCTTCGATGGCCTTATTCAGTTCGGACGATGCGAGTAAGGTGCCCTTAAAGGCATCGGCGTGAGCTTTGAGCCGTTCATACGCGCGAAACCGAGCACCCGACGGACGACCGAGTTGTCCGCCGACGGACTTTTCGGTCTCGACGATGAGCTTGACTCCCTTGGCGACCAACTCGTGGTGTTGATCGTGGCGGGGAACGGCCGGAGTGTCAGTCTTGCATTCGGCCGCTTTAAGAATCGTGAACTGCGATTCGGTGACGCTTTTACCTTCGGTATTGATCCAGGCCAAGGCGTCGTTTCCTTCGGCTGTGCGCAGGTAGACCAATGCGCCCTCCGGTTGATCGGTGGTTGGTTGGTGCTGACGGGCGGAAAAGACGACGTTCGGCATTGCCGGGATAATCTTTTCGAGTTCAGGATTCTGGTCGATGGCATTTTTCCAGATTTGGTAGGCGAAGGATGCCAGATCGACATCGGTTTCGTCGTCCCCGTCCAAAATGCCGGACTTCTCGTGATAGAGATTAAAGAGCGGCAGATCGGTCTTGTCTTCATCATCGAAGAAGGCTTCGTCCGTGCCGACGACTTCGGCGTTTTCCTTCAGCCGTTGGCGAACGCGGCCGCGCAAATTGATAATCCGGTCCACGCCGTCGGCGGGCAAAAACGAATAGCACAGGATCGTGTCGGACTGCTGGCCGATACGGTCCACGCGGCCAGCGCGTTGGATGAGGCGAATAATCGCCCAGGGAAGATCGAAATTGACGATGACCGCACAGTCCTGAAGGTTTTGACCTTCGCTCAGCACGTCAGTCGCGATCACAACTCGCAACTCGTCGGCGGGAGCTATTTTGTCGTGTTTGTTATTGCTGACGGGGCTGAACTTGTGGGTGACGGCGGTCGGATCATCGTTATCGCCGGTCACGCCAGCCACCGCTGCGATGCGGCTGCTCTTAAGTTGGCCTTCGAGGTATTCCACCGTGTCGGCGAATTGGGAAAAGACCAGCACTTTTTGGGTGGGGTGCTGCTTCTTCAAAAGATCAACCAGAGCGATCAGTTTTGCATCGCGGTTGGGATCCCAAGCACCGGCGACCTTTAGCACCTTCATCAAGGCCTTGGCGTCGCCGTGAAGGTCTTTCGCCAGCGACTCTTCAAACAGGCCCGCCCGAAGCCATTTGAAACGACGGCGAAAATGGCTGGAATATCGCTTGTAGATTTCGTTCGCTCGCTCTTTGAAATCACTTTCGGTCAAAACTTGGCCGAGTTTCTTGGTTGGGTCCGCGTCGCCGCCATCATCGCCATCGGCGGCGTCCCACATATCGCTGTCTTCGTCGTTCGCCCAGGAATCGAGCAAGCCCATATCCTGGGTGCCGATGGGTAGGGGCAAGTTATTTTCGATTGCGTGCAGATAAATGAAGTTGCGGAGAATATGCCGTTCCAGCGAGAGAATGAAGGCGTGGCCGCTGCTCTCCAAACGCTTGAACAGATTCGTGCGGCAGAAACCTTTCAGGCGGGTTCCGGCTCGCGATAGGTCGGCCAGGACTTTGGCCTCGTCCGGCGTCGGCGGCTTGTGCGGCGACGGCGTTTGGTAGTTGCCCAAGCCATACCGCGGCAACGTAAGCTGATTGACTGCCGTGACGACATCGTCGGCGAACAACCGCGCATATTGGTCCTTGTCGTCCTTCGGGTCGATCTTGAACTTTACTGTCTTGGGGACGCGGGTTGGGAAATAAGATCGGGTGCCGTCGGCGAATTCAAGATACTTGCGATTGCGGGCGGGATCGAGCTTGGCGTAATTCTCTTGAATGAAACTGCGGGTGCGCCGTACCAGATAAAGCCGCATCAGGTCGCGCCAGTCGTCGGCATATTCGCTCTTCTCAAACGCAGCCAATGACCGCACGGGGCATTGGTGCCGGCGAATAAACTCCGTTTCTCCCAGTTCCCGAAGGTATCGCTCTGGCCGAACGCCAATATCGTCGTTTTCGTCGATGAAGAGCCGGAGTTGATTGGACAGGTCGAGATAAGTTTTGTTGTACGGCGTGGCAGAAAGCAGAATGACCTTGCTGTCATTGGAATTGATGTATTCGGCGATGGCGCGGTATCGCTTGCCCTCTCGATTGCGAAGGTTGTGGCTTTCGTCGATGAGGACGAGTCGATACCGACGAAGGTCGGGCAACTCACGCTGGACGTTCGTGGCCGACATCACTTTGGCGCGAAGGCGATATTGTTGGCGGTAGTCTTCCCACATCGGCACTAGATTTTTCGGGCAGATGATGAGTGTCTCAACTCCGTGATCGTCCTCGAAAATGCGGGCCAATGCCGTGGCCATCAATGTTTTTCCAAGACCGACCACGTCGCCAATTACGACGCCGCCGCGTTTGTTGAGATGGTGGGCCGCGATCTTCACTGCGGCCTTTTGGAACTCGAACAGCGTGTTGCCAAAATCGTTCGGAATGCGAAATTCGGTCAGACCAGCACGAGCCTCTTGTGCCAGATGGTAGGCCATTTTGACGTAGATATGGAAAGGCGGGATCGGCTCCGGCCTTGCCCAACTCGTATTGATGATCTCGACCAGTTCCTTGGAAATGTCGATGCAGAAACGGTCGGTCCAGCGTTCCTCGAACCATTTGGAAAGTTTATCGCAGGCGTCGTGATCGAGCACGTCGATATTGAGTTCGCCCTGCTTGGATAGGCCAGCAAGCGTGAGGTTGCTGCTACCGAGATAACCGATTGTCGGGTTCATCGGGTCTTGCCTAAAGTGCAAATACAACTTCGCGTGTAGCTTGTAGCGAAGATACAGTTTCACGACCAATTTGCCCGAAGTTATTTGCGTCGCAAGGCGTCTGAGTCCGGCTTCGTCGTCGTTGCTCGGAATTCCGACCATAAGTTGGTCACGAAAATCCTGTGCTATTTTTCGTTTCAACACTATGGCAGTGGCTTGGTCGATTTCTTCTTCGCCATGCAGTAGGCTCATCGCGGAGCGAAGTTGGTCCTGGGGCATCTGCTGCATACCGACTAGCAGGCGGCAACAATGCCCTTCGCCACCCTCCCACCGTTCGACCAACGAGTCGATTTGTCGCCATCCACGCATATTAAAGTAACCGACGCAATAATCCGCTCGCTCCGTCAGAGCGAGCGTTTCTCGCAATGCGGGTAACATTGACTTTTCGATGTTGTCGAAAATACGGGGCATAAATTGGCGCGAACTTTGGGGGCAGTGCTTCCGAGGAATTCTTGTCTTTGCGACGAAAAATTCGGTCGTTGAATGCCGGGTAACTGATTGCCAGATTGTGCCCGACGACGACTGTCCAAGTTTATCAAACCCGTTAGCGGTTTGACAGCCGCCGTGGGGTGCGTTTTGGGCGAGTAGGACGCTGGCCTACAGTGAGATAAAGCCAGCATGTGTCCGTAAATGTGCGATGAGCGTACCCAGAGCTTCATCGTCTGCCTTCATAACGCCGGGGAAATAGCGGGCGTAATCGTGCCAGCAGAGTAGTCCGCCCGGTTTGATCTTGAGCTGCCATCGTCGGATCGCGGCCAGCGTGTCAGCGTAGGTGTGGACGGCGTCGAGCGAGCCTGGGATGATGTAACCGTCGGCGAATCGAATTGATGGCAGCGTTAGTAAAGGGTCCGCAATGACAGAGTACCTCCCGCAGAACGAGACACCAGCAGCGCAGAGGGCGAAGGCGTATCTACGTCAGCTAAAGGCGGAAGTAAGCCCGAGCCATCTGTACAACCTCCAACTGGCGATTTGGGGGCTGGAAAATCTGACCTTCCAGGGCTGGATGGCGGATTACCAGTACCGACTGATGGGGCAGGCGGAAGCGATGTTGGGGTGGAAACCGACGACAGTTCTTCCGTACCTCAACCCAAATCAGGATCAGGAGGAAATTCAGGAGGAACTTCCGGAGGACTGGCTAGCGGAAGCGGAAAGCGCGGAGGAGGCAGCGGGAAGGCAGGCGATGGCTCTGGCGGAAAATCTGAGCGAGACATTCCCGTCGATGGGACCACCAAGTGAACTGGATTAACACCGTCGGAATCTTCATCACCACCAACATTGAAAAAGTCTCTGCCGAAAGCGTTGGCGCAAAAGAACGCTCGGAACTCTCCGATAACGTCTACGAACCATATCAGCCGTCGGTTCGGATTTCTGACAGCAAGCCGCATCCGGGGTCAATCGTAGAATCGGCGGCGATGTCGGCAGTATCAACAGCGGCAATCGCTGGGGAGTTTTGGGAATACTGGGAGCGCATTTCAGCTATCGGATGCGGCGCATTAGTGAAGGTTTGTTTTGTGAAGTAAGATTCTATAATGCGCGTAGCGCGGGGCGAAATAATAGGGGCGGGATAACGGAATCCATAAAAACGTCCCTTCGCACGCGATTGGGCGATTGGCACACGGGAGCCGGTATCGCACAAGGTAAGATTGGAATTTCCAAATCCGTCGAGTCGAGATAATAAGAATACCCGAATCGCAAACAGGCCGGGGGTGTGGTTAAGATTTCTGGACGATCAGATTTCCTTTGCTTCGCGGCCGTCGTTTGGTCTGGCAAGCACAGATGAGTGCCTTATCACCCGGTGCCCATAGAGTTTTCGTCGGTCGTAGAAAGCCTCTTCGCAAGGTTCGCGGAACGAGGGAACCTTGGTTCATATTGCCACAGGCCGTGAACGTGAGGCTTACGGTTGGGACATGTTAGGGTTCAAGTCCGGTAGCCAGCGTTTGACGAGTCGTTGCAAGCTGGTTTTGAGCCTTTCAGCCTGATGCGCCTCTTGCGAACTTCGATACGTCAGGTCGTGACAGTGACGGCAGCCGAAGTATCGGCCCCCAGGCGGCAGGTAAACTTTGCCTACCCGGCGTTCGCACGGCACGCCATCGACGATCAAAGGGCAACTGAACCACCACCGCCGACCCTTAAATTGCGTCGGCGTTGACTGTAGGCGAATAGGGATGTTTACGTCGGCTTCACCGTTCAATCGGTAGTGCAATGTCAAGACCGGTCCCCTGTCGCCCGTAGTGACGAAGAATCCAACGGATGACGTCGAGTCGTCGGCCTGCGTCCAAGTAATCGTACCCGACGCAAGATCAAACAGCCGGTCCCGAAATTCGCCGATACCCAAAACAAAACAGCGTTCGGCGGTCGTTTTCG
>JAYUFG010000533.1:0-3372 GCA_043738845.1 Planctomycetaceae bacterium | reverse complement strand
AGCAAACAAGGCCAACCCGCCGACCAACGCATACGGAACCTCTAGCTCGTCGAGTCGCTGGGAAACGCGACGGAGACTCTCTTGAACTCGGCCGCGGTTCTCAAAATACAAACTACTTTCTTGCAAAGCCCAACTCAAATCCTGAGATAGAAGTTTTTCAAAGTAGGCGGTCGGATGCGACGCACCGCTGAGAGATGCCTGATTCGACGACGAGGGTTGCGACTGCTGGAATGACATTCGTTATTCTGGCCTAAAAATGGGTTCCCAGATCGATTCAAACGACTACTTCTTTCGCCGCTTCTTCGACTTTGTTTTCTTACCTGATGTTTCGCCGTCCGCTCGTTCTTCCGATACAGCCACAGCCTCTTCCCCGGCCGATGCTTCGTGCTTCACAATCAACACATTATCGCCGAAATCCTCTTCCTCGGCGGGTTCTTCAATTGGGCGGCCTTGGTCGTCGAGTTTGACGTCGGCGTCGGCCGTTTTGCGTTTGGCAACTTTCAGCAGTTGATCGTACAGTTTTTTCGCATCGCTGCCGTTGATGACGTGAACGCTTTCGGCCACTTCGCCCAGGTACCGCAGAAAGACGTTGCGGCGTTCGCCTTCTTGCTTGACCTTTTGACGACGGCGGACGAACATCGCAAGTTTTCGCCCGACCGCTTGCAGGGCAAGTCGCATGTCCTTTTGAATTTCGGGATACGACGCGACCGCCTCTTTCGATTCGCTCGTGAACGGAACCCAGACGCTCGCCATGTGAACCATGATCGTGACGGGACCGCTGGGCAAGCCGCCCCGCGATTGACTCAAACCGTAGGAACGCCAATTCGTGCCGAGGATTGTTTGCGTGATCGCACAGGCACCGGGCTGAAATTGCAGCGGAACGCGATTCGCGTACCGCAGGATGTTCATCGTTTGACCTTCATCGAGATTGACGTTTCGCATCGCCTCGTGCAGTTTGATAATTTCAGCCGGTTTCAATTTGCCGGGCGAAGTGCGGTTGCCAAAGCCAGCTTCGGTAATGATTTTGTCGGCTGCCTCGCCGCCGATGCCGCTGAAGCCGTCGATCAAAAATTTTCGCAGCGTGCGGGCGTCGGTCTCGTTGATCAATTGGGTCAACGCATCGAGCGTGATTTTCGCCGCCATTCCCGACCCACCATAAGCCAACGCGACCTCGATCAAAAACGGATTGCCACGATAGACGCTTGGCGGGCGAGTCTCGGCGACGTAAAACTCGGCGGGGACAACTTGGTGCAGCCCTTTCAGCAGCAATTGTACGCCGATGGGCGAAATACAATCGGTCGAAGGGGCCGGGATTTTCGTGGCTTGAATCGCCTGATACAGGGCGTCGGCTTCTTGGCGGCCGATGCGGCGCGGATTCGCCCGAGTGCTGACTTTGGCCCCTGTGCAAATTTTCGCAGCGGTGCCAGAACTAACTCGCGAAAAACTGGACGTGAGAAATTGTGACAGTGTTGCGGCCTTCGTCGCTTGCAACATCGTCACCAAGTTTCCCAATTCGACGCCGTAAGGATGCGGCAAAATCTCCTTTGGCTCCGGAGGAAGTTGGTCGGCCGCGCGAGGATATTCATGCTCGGCACCTTCGGGGTCTTTATAATGCAGCGTGACGTGCGGATTGGCAATCGCCGTTTGCTCGAGATACTCGTCTACGCTGCCGCGACCGCGCTGATACTTCGCTTCAAGTTCAATCGTGACGCGGGTGCCGTGGGGCGTTTCGATCCATTCGATCCCGTGCTTCTCGATAAACTTGGCCGCTTCGTCGCCCGGCGGGATATCGACCCCTTCGCCCTTGCCGTTGAGAATTTCGGGTTTGTTTTTCTTGGTGTCGATTTGTAGTTCGAAATAATGAGCCGGTTTTTTCGCACCGATACGAGAGACAATTTTGACCGGCTTGCCAGTCGTTAAAACGCCGTACATGCCTGCTGCCGAGATGCCAATTCCCTGTTGACCGCGACTCATGCGGAGGCGGTGAAACTTGCTGCCATAGAGGAGCTTGCCAAAAATGTTGGGGATTTGGGCTTTGACGATGCCCGGCCCGTTATCTTGGACGCCGACCTTAAAGCGGTTGGTTCCGGTCGATTCGATATGGACCCAAATCTCGGGCAGGATGCCAGCCTCTTCACAGGCGTCGAGCGAGTTATCGACGGCTTCTTTGACGGTGGTTAGGAGAGCTTTGCGAGGATTGTCGAAGCCCAACAGGTGGCGATTTTTGGCGAAGAACTCACTGACCGAGATATCCCGTTGACCGGCGGCCATTGATTCAGCGGTCGCTCGACGGCGGGTTTTCTTGGGGGCTTCTCCGTTCCCTTCGTGGGCGGCGGGGGTTTCTTCCTCTGCTTCCGTGTCATTCTCGGTGTGAGATTCGCCGTTGAGTTCGATGGAATCTACGGAATCTTCCACGTCAGCCGGTTCCGAAGATTCTTTGCCCCGTTTGTTACGTGCGGGAGCAGCCGATTTACGGGTTTTTGCTTTCGATTTGGACTTCGCTTTCGCCAACGCTCTGACTCCCGAAATGAATTGGGCTGGGTTTGGTAGGCAGCAGGGCCGGAACGACAATTTCCCACTCTGAAACTGTGGACTATGAAACGACCCTGGGGGCGGAAATGTGAAACTTTTCCGGTGGGGGAAAGTATACCGGGGGAATTGTCCGTTTCCCAGGTGGTCTGGCCGTTACAGTCGGTAAGTTAGGTAGATCTGTCATTCCCGGAATAGAAAGTTTCACCCCTACGACCGTCATGGCCGAAACTCTAAGTGTGGTCGAAGAGGAAGCGGAAATGCCGCTAGGTCACCGAGTTCCTGCCAGTCATCCCACCAAAACACGACCGATCAACGTCGATGGACGAAGTTCGTCCGCTGATCGGTTCCCACCGAAAAAGTCGATGGCCGTGACAATCCCCCTTGTCGCGGTCATTCATGCTGGCCGCCGCGCTCGCTCGAGTCCCCCCCAATACCGGGCGAGCGCGGCGGGATTTCGCGGCCGATCATTCATTGATATTGATCCTCGTTTGACCTTTTCCTAGTTTCCGTTTTTTCTCTCGCAAGGAGTAACTCGATGAGACGCACTATCGCGATGACGACCTGTTTGATCGTCGCAGTGTGGGCGGGCCTGAATGCGAATTCAATCGCTCAAGCACAAGACTACGGTGAACCCGCTGCCAATCCCAACCTGTTCTACAACTATTATGCTCCTCCGGTCGAGAGTGGTTACGGCGGAGCGGTCGGCGCACAGTTGTACGTTTCACCCCGACCGGTTCCTGAATTCGTCGGTCATACGTACTACACGTATCAGCCGCTGCAGCCGCACGAATATCTTTATCCGCACGAACGAACCTACACTCGCGATAATGGCATGGCGGG
>JAYUFG010000532.1:0-3384 GCA_043738845.1 Planctomycetaceae bacterium | reverse complement strand
CAATGCCCGTCACAACCGTTAAGGCTTATCACCTAGCGATTTCCCCTTCTCCGACCGCTCCCGAAGTTGGGCAAAAATGTGTTTCACTTCATCCTTCGGTCGCCCGTTAAGCGTGGCCAAGAGTTTGTCCTGCGTCGCCAAGTAGGGCGCAATATCAAGCTGCGGATTCTTCTCTAAGAGAAACGTTACCGACCGCAGGGCGGCATCGATCATGAGAATTTGTTTGTGTTCTTTCAAACCTTTTTCCAATTCCAAATCAATGCCCGCATGTTCCGCCGGATTGAGCATTTCGAGCAGCACATCGCGTCCTTGGTCGTTGCCGTGACGAGCTAAGCCAGCGGAGGCGTTGTAGCGTGCGTCCGGATAAGGATCATGGACCATTGCTTCGAGCCGCGTGATCGCTTCGTCTCCGCCGACAAGTGCCAAGGCATACGCCCCTTCCGAACGCAGGATGTTGCTCTCCAAATTCGAGACAGCGAGCAAGGTCGGAATTAAATCGGGATGTTTCAACTCGTGCTGTTGATGCGTGCGAACATTTTCCGCAAGCAGACCGAGCGATTGAATCGCAGCCCGGCGGACCGGAATCTCGGCGTTGTTGCGTTGCAAACCGGCTGCCTTGACCAAGGCGGGGAGAGGTTCGTCTACCCAGAATTCACCCAGCGTCTTGCATAGATATTCGCGGAGCGTGATCGACTCGTTGTTCTCGGTCTCGACAATCAGTTCATCACTGAGAAGCTGTGATAATTCCTTGGCGAAGTTCGGATCGGATCTGATTTCCGTATTGCGAGTCCCGTTCATCGCGCTCGCCAAATTGATCGACGCTTGCCAGCGGGTCTCGCTATTGCGCTTCAATGCGGCCACATAGTCCCGCGGATTGTTGCCCGCCGCCGTCAAGCGATCAATGACCAGCCACACCAACACAATCGCCGCTACGATCACACCCGGGATTACGAACAACTGCACGATGAACTTCATGCTCGGTGGTTCAATTGGCGGGAGCGAATCACGCGGGTCAAGCGGCGACTGCCAACCGGGATTTTTTGAGGGGTCGGACGACATAGGGAATTCTGGTTTTAAGAAATGGGTGAAAACATGGTCAACACGTCGCCGAGTTACGTTCCTGTAGGTCAGGTACCCCGTACCTGACATGGGTCGCCAGGTGCGAATAACCGGTTGATTTGGACATTATTTGCATTGTGCTTGTCAGGTACGGGCTACCTGACCTACAGGACTTTAAGACGAACTCCGTGTAGTTTAGAGGCCCCACTCCGCTGGTCAACCCACCGGTGCTGACGAGCGGGCGTTACGCACGTTTGCCCCGTGCGACGACGCAGATTTCTTGTCGATTGTGCTGAAGTTGTCGCGCGACAACCCGCTGAAAGCCCCACGCGCGAATTCGTGCCAGATAACCCGGAATGTCGTTCGCCATCTCCCACTCGATCAGTTTGAGCGTAAGGAGCATCCCGCGAATGTTGACGTCCGAATGAGTCACAATGGCCTCAACCGTGTCGAGCGTGTAGTTGGGCGCGACGTTAATATCGGCCGTCAGCCAGTCGATGCCGCGAAACTCCCGCCGCCGCACATCGGCACCACGTTTTTTCACATGCTCAAAATGGGGCAAGGCCAAAACTCGCGGGTCAACATCCGCCGGATCAATGCCAATGACACGCAACCCTCGCTTCAGCAAAGCTTGACTCGCTCCCCCCGGCGAACAGCCGATCTCTACGCAGCGTTCTCCCGCCTGCACAGGTAAGCCC
Source organism: Planctomycetaceae bacterium (assembly GCA_043738845.1). Lineage (GTDB taxonomy): Bacteria > Planctomycetota > Planctomycetia > Pirellulales > DASRSE01 > DASRSE01. Next base: position 1,627 of record JAYUFG010000532.1, on the reverse strand, counting down.
GACCACTGCAAGCCTTCTTCCATTTTTAAGTAGGCGCGAGAAACGGCGTCGGCCGGAAGTGTGATCGGACAATATCCGCCAGTCCAGCACGACTCGGTCGATTTCGCTCGATGAAATCCGACCCACCATTCGTTCGGCTCGGTGACGATGCAATCGAGTACCAGATTGCCCGGCTCGGTCGGAGTGAGCCAGCCAATCGTCGGCGGGCGGGGAATCGTCGTCGTCAACTCGAGACTCGGAGCAAGGATCGCGTCGCGGGCGACCTTGGCCGCTTCGGTCGGACCGGGTTCATAACTATGGTCACCAGCGGGCAATGTGTCCCTCTGCCAAACGTGCAAGCGTTCAAACCGTTGTGCCCCAACAGTCCGCCAAAATTGATCGGAAAGTTCCAGGGGCGAATGACTACTGACCTTGCCCAACGAGAAACCATGCGTTCGCGCGAAGACGGACCGCAATTCAAAATCGGGAGCGAGTGAATGTTTGGCTGGCAGTTTGAACGTAAGGAAACCGGGGCGGGAATAAGCGAATCGAAAGTCGGGCCACTCACGAGCAATTTCGGCTTTCAGAGCGCGCTCCGCCCCCATCTGACAGGTAACAAACAGAAAACCGGGCGTGGGGAACATTTATTTTTCAGATCGAAGGGCTGTTGTGTTTCAACACCCGGCCTACGTCGCGCAGGGTGGTGCTTGAACCCACCATCTCAACGATGGTCGCCTTTCACGGACCAAGCGGCGACACTTATAACACTTGATGCGCCGTGCCTTACTTCTTCAATTCCTTGATCTGGATGTCCTTAAAATCAACCCGCATTTTCGGACCGGCGTGAAGTTGCAGAGCGATGATGCCCTCTTTGGCACCTTTCACTTCGTCCTTTTCGGTGTAGTCAACCGTCGTAAAGCCGTTGATCTTTTGGACGAGGTGCGGACCATCGGCGGTGATTTCGTAATCGTTCCACTCTTCTTTCGTGTAGTGCTTATTGACTTCTTCCGCCTTGACGTTGGCGAGAATGCCGCGGCCCCCTTCTTCGTACAGAATTCCGGTGTAGTTGTTATCAGCCATATCGGCCTGATAACCCTTCACGACAAACTCGTCGTGCTGTTTGCTACGATACTGAATTCCACTGTTGTGGTTGCGGAGTTTGAATTTCGCTTTGATCACGAAATCGCTGTAGGACTGTTTGGTTGCCAGGAACGAATTGTGCTTGAGCGTTTTGTTTTCAGTGCTCCCCACAATCGCGCCATTTTCGACCTTCCACAATTCGGTGTCGCCTACCCAGCCCTCTAAATCCTTGCCGTTGAAGAGTGACTTAAACTCGTCCTCCGCGTACGCCGACGCGACGGACGAAATGACCATTGCCAACGCCAAACCGAAAATCGAACGACGCATAGCTGCGACTCCTGAAGTATTGAGCGGTAGGAAACCAAGCTGGAATAACGTCACGTCATTTTACGCAGCCGATTCTCGTTGTGCCAGTAGTGAAACGCGAATTTGGAACACCGGCGAATGTCTCTGAACGACCTATTTTTAGGGTTATTGTCTCCACGATGGGTCTAAAACCCTCGCCTTCAGGCGAAACCTTTAGGTTCTTAGCTTGTGGAGTTAGGTTGACTTTGGCGAAGGTTACGAT
>JAYUFG010000531.1:0-3384 GCA_043738845.1 Planctomycetaceae bacterium | reverse complement strand
GTCCACCAAATTGGAAAACTGAGAATCCCTGCGGTCGTGCTTGCCTTTTGATACCAGTATTTGGCCCGCCGTAAACAGGCCGTTTTTTCGGCGGTGACCTCCATTTGTTGCGACAAGTTCCACCACGCATCCGCCAAGGCAACTTGCGGGGCACCCTCCTCGACTTCGGCCAATTCCCGTTCCGCGAAACTCTGTAGTTCGGCGTCGATTCCCTGGGCCAGATGGGGCCAAGCCGCCAGATCGTACTTGACGAACAACAATCGCTTGCCGACCACCGTGTGAGCGACCGAATCCTTGGGATCCGATTTTAGTTTTTCAAGGGCCGCTTGAAATTCGGCGAATGCTCGTTGCGAGGCGATGAATTTCTTGCCAGCCGCGATGACTTGCTCTTTCAGCTTGGCGTGTTCGTCCTTGTCCTTCACAACGTCCAAGGCGAATCGGGCGAACATAATCGCCGAGGGAAAATCGTCGTCGGCCTCAGCGGCTTGGGCGATTCGCAACGATGCTTCCACCAAAGGTGGAATAATTCGACCGTTGTCACTCCGTTCATGAAACTGCTTGAGGGTCGTCAGCAGTTCGGCATATCTCGGAACGTCGAACACATTCGTTTTGTCGTGCTCGATTCGCAGCAGCAGGTCGAGATCGCCCGCCTCATTCGCTTGATGGGCGGCCGTTTCCAGGAGTACATATCGGCCTGCCGGATCGTCGGCCGAATCCTGCGCGCTTTTGAAAAGTTTCGTGGCCAACAGCAAGTGCTCGGCGGTTGTACTCGCCCCGACGACGTCTGACCCGAACACCTCGCGCACGGTTTTCTGTGCCCGCTCGACGAGTGGTCCACTGGGGACGGGAAGCCGGGTGGTTGCGTGTTCAGCCGCCATCACCGTTTCGATTCCGATATGGTCATTCAAGAGGAACTGTAACAGCCACAAAACCCCTAGCACGCTGCCAACCATCACGAACGGAAATTGCGAAATTGCACCGGCTCGACGAGGTGCCTGTGGCACGTGAGACGACGCCGTCACCCAAGTTTTGGTCGCGGTAGGAATTGGCTTAACCGTCATACTCATCCTGTGCTTATTGTGTAAATCCGGAACTGTTCCGTAGATCATATCACCCATACCGGCCGAGTTTCAACGTTGACTTACGACTGAAGCATCAATAAGTGTCGTGTTTATCGCGATTCGAAGCAACATGCCTTTTACATTTCGTCGCAGATAGACGGGCGATGGATTGGGGTAGGGGAGACCGATTGATTCGGTCTCCCCTACCCCAATCCATCAGTGGTCGCTACTCGACCGAAAGCCGCTCATTCGCGAAAAGTGACATTGCGACAGTAATTGATACGCGATCCCTAACTCACTCGATAACCGCCGATCCGTCCCTTCGCGATCCGCGCGACTTTACGGTATAATTATTGATCCGCCGGTCCTATCAGCCCAACAAATTGACACCACCCATGATTATCGACATTCTTTCCAACGCGGACCGTTATTGTTCGCTGCACTCGGGGCTGACGGCCGGTTTAGATTATTTGCGAACGGGCGACTGGCGAGTCTTGCCACTGGGAAAACACGCGCTCGACGGCGACCGGCTGCTGATTATCATCGAGCATCCGCAGGGCAAAGGGCGGGACGCGGTGAGGCTAGAAGCTCATCGCCGTTACATCGACATTCAGCTTTGCACGGAGGGCCAAGAGGTGATCGGGTGGCGACCGCTATCCGCCTGTGGCAACGTGACGGAGCCATATCAAGAGAGCCGCGACATTATGTTTTTCGCCGATGTGCCGGAAACGTGGTTGGAACTCGACGGTGAAAAGTTTCTGGTCTTTTTTCCCGAAGATGCCCACGCACCGCTGGCGGGAATCGGATTGCTGCAAAAAGTGGTGATGAAGGTGGCCGTCGAATGGTAGTCGTGCAAACGCTCGTTGAGAGCGGGAATACAAAATGAATCACCATGCGAGTTCTCAGCTACAACATTCACAAAGGGATCGGCGGTCGAGATCGACAATATCGACTCGAACGGATTCTCGACGTGATCGAGGCCGAAAACCCCGACGTGATTTGCTTGCAAGAGGTGGACCGCAACGTTCGTCGTTCGCATCATCACGACCAGCCCCGCCTGTTGGCCGAACATTTCAAGGCGGTCAGTCACACGTATCAGATGAATGTCCGTTTGACCGAAGGGGGCTATGGAAACCTGATTTTGTCGCGATGGCGAATTCGCCGCAAACATCAAATCTCGCTCAAGCTCAGTTGGCGAAAGTGCCGCGGTGCCCAATTGGTCGTGGTGGAAACGCCCGAGGGATTGTTGCATCTGGTGAACTGGCACCTGGGTCTTTCCGAAAGTGAACGCCATTGGCAAGTACACCATTTGTTGACGCACCCGTTATTTCGCGAATCGTTCGATCTGCCGACGCTGCTGCTGGGCGATACGAACGATTGGCGGAACACATTGATTCACGGTCCTTTGGCCGAACATGGGTTCGTTCACTCCACCCATCCGCTCCGCAAGTTTCGCTCTTTTCCCGCTTATCTCGCACTCGGGTCATTGGACAAATCGTATCATCGGGGCGGCGTTCATGTCCGTTCGGCGAAAATCATTCGGACCCCGCTGGCGAAACAGGCTTCCGACCACCTACCGCTGGTGGTCGATTTTCATTTGGAAACGCCCACGAAATAACCCGGAGCAATCAGCCCAGGTGAGTACACAACGAACGAAGGCAAATGCAACGAAAGGCATTCGGAGAATGAGAACGATCTCTATTCCTTAAACCGATATCCGACTCCGCGCACCGTTTCAATGTACTTGCCGCTGTCGCCGATTTTTTTTCGCAACGCGGCAACTTGCACATCGACGGAACGCTCCGTCACGGGATAACCCTCGCCTTTGACCGCATCGACAATTTGCGAGCGAGTAAAGGCCCAGCCCGGCTTTCGCGCCAGGAAATACAACAGGCGAAATTCCGTAAACGTCAACGCGACCGATTCACCATCAATCAAAACTTCGTGACGACCCGGATGAATCGCGATCCCATGAATTCGCAACGGGGCCTGTTCTTCTTCATGCTCGACGGGCGGGCGGCGAAATTGCGCCTTGATCCGAGCCAGCAATACGCGAGGACTAAACGGCTTGGTCACGTAATCGTCGGCACCCAACTCAAGTCCCGCCACGACGTCGGCCTCTTCCGTCTTAGCGGTCAACATGATGATCGGAATGTGCCGCGTGACGGCGTCTCCTTTAAGCTGCCGACACACCTCCAGCCCGTCCACCTGTGGTAACAAAACGTCCAGTACCACCAAGTCGGGAGCCAACTTGCGGGCCATTTGAATCGCATCTTCGCCGTTGCCAACGGTTGTAACCCGATAGCCCTCTTTGCTGAGGTTG
>JAYUFG010000530.1:0-3387 GCA_043738845.1 Planctomycetaceae bacterium | reverse complement strand
GCCGTGTCAGGCCACAGGCCTGACCTACGGGCGACGGGCCACAAAATCAAAGGGTCTCTTCTTCGCTCGCGAACCCTTAAGCGTCACGGAAGATTTACCATAACACACACGGATGAACTTCACTAATATGCTCATAGAAGGAGCCCGCATGGGCCGCACATCAAACTCTCAGGTTGTCGATCCGCAGCTTAATTATCGCGACTATCAGCGTCAGCGACAGATGACGCTCGGCGATTTGTTGCTGGAAAACCGCATCGTCTTTTTACAAGGCGAAATTTACGACGGCAACGCCAACGAAGTCGTGATGAAGCTCTTGTTTTTGCAGAGCGAAAATCGCCGCAAAGACATTCATTTTTACATCAACTCGCCCGGCGGCAGCGTCACTTCGACAATGGCGATCTACGACACCATGCAGATTTTAAGCTGCCCCGTCGCCACCTATTGCGTCGGCTTGGCGGCTAGCGGCGGAGCGGTCTTGTTGGCGGGCGGAACCAAGGGCAAGCGTTTGATCCTGCCTCACGCCAAAGTCATGATCCATCAGCCACACGGCCAAGTCGGCGGTCAGGTCAGCGACATCGAGATTCAAGCCAACGAGATTTTGAAAACTCGTGACGACCTGAATGCGATTCTCTCCCAGCATACGGGCCAGCCCATTGAGCGAATTGCTAAAGATACCGACCGCGATTACTACATGTCGGCGGCCGAGTGCAAGGCCTACGGCTTGGTGGACGACATTTTGAATAAGACTCCGCTGGGTGCCGAGGAAGAAGAAAAGTAAGAGGCTTGGCAACCGTTTAGCCTAGCCGCTCGAAGTGTGGCGATTGCGATTAAGTTTTTATGAGAATATTTGCCTGAAAGGCAATGATTTTACAGCCCAGGGCAACGCCCTGGGAAAGGTAAAATAAGGAAAGAAAAAGCCCTGAAAGGGCGAAACAGGCGTTTGTTGTGCCCCGTTGGGGCGTATCGACGTCGTGGCTACACATTACCCAGGGCGATGCCCTGGGCTAAAAAACATCCGCCTTTCAGGCTGCAAAATACGAAACATCGGTACCACAACTATCGGCTAAACTTGTACGAGATTTAGCCTGTTTGGTTTTTGACTGACATACTGTTCGCTGGAGTTTTTGTCCTATGCCCCTAGTTCCCTTCGTCATCGAAAAAAACGGCCGTGAAGAACGGGCGATGGACATTTACAGCCGGCTCCTCAAGGACCGGATTATTTTTCTCGGCAGCGGCGTCAACGATGAAGTCGCCAATTTGATCGTCGCCCAATTGATCTTTTTGCAGTCCGAAGATCCCAAGGCCGACATCCACCTGTACATCAATTCGCCCGGCGGAAGTGTCTCGGCGGGATTAGCCATTTATGACACCATGCAGTTCATCACCTGCGACGTGGCGACCTATTGCATCGGCCAGTGTGCCTCGATGGGTGCGGTCCTGCTGACGGCGGGGACGGCGGGCAAGCGGCACGCCCTGCCCAACTCGCGAATCATGATCCATCAGCCCTTGGCGGGTATGGAAGGAACGGCCGAGGAAATCATGATCCACGCCAAAGAGTTCCGCAACGTAAAGGAAAAGCTAAATCGCATTTTGCTCAAACACACCGGTCATCCTTTGGACAAAATCGAACAGGATACGGACCGTGATCGCTTTATGTCCGCCACCGAGGCCCAGGAATATCGCCTGATTGATCGCGTGATTGAACACATGGAAGTCAAGGCTTAGTCGTAAGGGTTGTTTTGTCGTAGGGTCCGCTGTGCGGACCTTTGTTGGGTAGTGCATACGCATCATGGTCCGCACAACGGGCCCTACAAAGGACGGTTCACCAGAACATTTCCCACGCAAGGAAGCGTGAGAGAGGTCGCCATGAAACACGGAAGTTTTGCACTGCTCGCGTCCGTCGCCCTGCTGTGCTGCGGATGTCAATCGAATCGAGAACTGCGCTCGCATATTGATCTGCTGGAGCGTGATCTGCGTTGGCAGGAAGACGAAATCTATTACCTTCAAGACCAAATGTCCGATCAGGAACAGCGTCTCGATTCGGCCCGTCGTGAAAACGCCGGGTTAAAACGCGACCTGCAACGGACCGACGGCCGCTCGTTCAATCCTCGCAATTCCACGCCGCCCGGATCCTCGGTTCCGAACGATACAAGGCCGAAGGACACGAAGCCGAAAGACAATGGCGGAAAAATGCCGCCGGGAATGGAAACGCCCGACCTGACTTTGCCGAAAATTGACCTCGGTCCCGAAAGCAAAGACCCGCCGAAATCACCTTTCGAGAGCGGTGCTTCCAACGGTGGAAGTTACGGCAATGGCTTGGGCACGCCCGGCCTGCTTTCCGCATCCTTGCTGCGAAATTCGGCGAAAGATGAATATCCGACCGACGACGTCGTCCTGCAAATCGTGCTGAACAAGCGACTGACTGGCGGACACAATTCCGACGGACACCCCGGCGACGACGGGATCATGGTCATGTTCGAGCCGCAGAATGCAGCGGGACAATTTGTCCCCTTGGCTGGTGACGTTTCAATTGCCCTCGTGGATCCAACGCTCGACGGAGAGGCAGGCCGTTTCGCTCGCTGGGAATTTGCGTCCGATGAGGTCGTAACCCATCTGCAAAAGACGCTGCTCGCGAAGGGCTATCAATTTGAACAACGCTGGCCGAATGGTCCGCCGAAAAATCCGCAGATGAAAATCTACGTCCGCTATCTCAGTCGTGAAGGGCAGCGACTCATCGCCGAGAAGGACGTCCGCCTGCGCCTAAGCACCGATCCGAATAACAGTCCCTCTTCGCCGCCACCCCTCACGGCCCAACGTCCGGACCGCCTCACACCGAACTCACTGAACAACCAGGGCGACACGTCCTCCGCTCCCGCATGGAAACCATTTCGGTAAGGATGGGGCGTCAATTAACTCGCCGATTTAACTTTATTGCGGCCCGTTCTGTAACGGTTCCGCTTCGCTAGCATGGCGAGGCTAACCGATGATTGCGAAGCCGGGATTTAATTCGTTCCGAATTCTAACGGCGATTCGTCACGTCCGCTTTGCGTTTTGACTCCCCTGCTCATCGTTCAGCATTCATCATTTCCCCTCACCCCTTACTCCCGAGCGCAATCACGCCGTCCCAGCCTGGCGGTGGTGTTCGATTGTGCTGGGCAATAAAGACCGTCAAGAAATCCTTCACCGAATCTTCAGCCGGGACGCGGTGCAGCAACTTCAACGCCTCGGGCCAACGCTTCGCCAAGAGTGCATCGACGGCCGCCTCATAGTCGGCCAAGTTCTGATCGGTCAAATCGGGATACTCGTTTTCCGGCGGTAAAAGTTCCGTCACATCGAGCGACGTATCGAGTCCATACGGCCGCACCCGTGCGATCCGCCGACAGCGGC
>JAYUFG010000529.1:0-23824 GCA_043738845.1 Planctomycetaceae bacterium | reverse complement strand
GCCATGTGGAGGTGGAATGTCAATTTCCGTTCTGTCTTCCCCGTTCGCCGCCTCTCATTTAGAATACAGCACTTGCGACAATTTACCGGGCGTGATGGAGCACTCTCATGGGCAACTTAACTGGTGCCGATTGGGCAATTTTTATCGTGGCGGTCTATGTGGCCGTGTCGTGTCTCGTGCGGCTGATGCGCGACCGTCGCGACCGGCTCATTACCGAATTTCGGCAGAAAATGACCGCCGAGCAGCAGCGTAAGAAAATCGAAACCCGCAAAGCGGCCAAAAAAGCCGCCGCGTTGAAAAAGAAAGCCGCCTGACGAATTTGCCCCACTAAACGCCCATGACCAAACGACTATACATCGAGACCGTTGGTTGTCAGATGAACGAACTCGACAGCGAGTTGGTCGTCGCCACGCTTCGCAAGCAAGGTTATGAACTGACCGACACGACGGGCGACGCCGACCTGATCCTCTTCAACACGTGCAGTGTCCGCCAACATGCCGAGGACAAAATCTACTCCGCCCTTGGTCGCCTCAAGAACGCCAAAAAAGAACATCCCCATAAAATCATCGGCGTCATCGGCTGCATGGCCCAAAAAGATCAAGGGCTAATTTTTAAGCGTGCGCCGTATGTCGATCTGATCGTCGGGCCAGGGCAGTTGCACCAAATTCCGAAACTGGTCGAAGACGTTGCGGCGGGAAATGGTCGGCGGATGGAAGTCAGTCTCGAACGGACCGACGGAAGCCGCTACGAAATCACCCGCAGTCACGAAAGTTTTGATCCCCTTCGTGATCCGTCGATGCGGCCGACGCCCTATCAAGCTTACGTCCGCATCCAAATCGGTTGCGATAAGTTCTGCACGTATTGCATTGTCCCCAGTGTGCGTGGTCCCGAACAAGCACGTCATCCGGCCGTCATTCTGGCTGAAGCGAAGCAACTGGCCAGCGAAGGTTGCAAGGAAATCATCTTGCTCGGACAAACGGTCAACAGTTATCGCCATCGGTCGCGAGAAAACGGCGACGGAAAGATCGGCGACAGCGTAAATAGCAATAGTGGAAAAACGACCCGCATGTCGGACCTGCTCGCACTGTTGCAAGACGTCGAAGGGATCGAGCGAATTAAGTTCGTGACCAATTATCCGAAGGACATGACCGACGACCTGTTACAGGCGGTTCGTGATTTGTCGAAGGTCTCGCATTACCTGCATGTTCCCGCGCAAAGCGGTTCCAATGAAGTTCTCAAACGGATGAAGCGGGGTTATACGGTTGAGGATTATCGCGAGATGCTCGCCCGCATTCGCTCGACGATCCCCGATGCGACCGTGACGAGCGATTTTATCGTCGGCTTTTGCGGAGAGACCGAGGCCGACTTTGAACAAACGATGGAACTTGTGCGGGAGTCGCGTTTCAAGAACAGTTTCATTTTCAAATACAGCCCGCGACCGGGTACGAAGGGCTTTGACCTGTATCCCGACGATGTTCCGGAAGAGGTGAAGAGGCGGCGGAACAACGATCTCTTGGCGGTGCAAGACGCGATCAGTGAAGAAGAAAATCAGCCGTTCATCGGTCGCACAGTCGAGATTCTCGTCGAAGGTCCGAGCAAAACGGCCGTGAGACATGGCCACGACGACGGTCCGATCTTGCAACTGACAGGCCGCACGATTTGCGACCGAATCGTCGTCTATGAAGGCAACCGCCGACAGATCGGCCAAGTCCTTCCCGTCACGATCTACGACGCCAACGCCTTCACTCTGTTCGGCACGATTGAAACGCGGCACTCGGGTCCAGAGTTGTATGCGTTGGAGTTGACGAGGTAAATCAAAAGTCAGGCCGTTGACCTGGCAGAACCCTTCGCACACCCGCCCTTCGATTTCCCGCTCCACCTCGTCCAAAGGTAGCGTTTTGGCAGAGCAGGTGACGCCACGTTAGTGGACAAGTCGGCACGAGTGGCCGCTACGGTCGCCGGACCAAGTGCGGAACGCGGCTAATTTGGCGTTCAACTTCGCGCGAAACTGTTCGTCCATAGCCTCGTCCTGTAACGCATTACGGACCAACGTACAATGAATGGCACCGCCCCGACCGACTTTTAGTTTACCAGAGTACTCGACGCCGCGTCGGTCCATTACAACGTGTGGTTATGCGCCGTCGTCATAGGGGTGGTTTTTCAGAACCGCCTCATATTCTGCACGTTTCCGCGTGGCCCAATCGGCGCGAATGCCCCCTAGCAACTCGATGTGTTTCGTAAAAAGCAAGCGGCGAAAGTCCTTGCCTGAAACACGGTGTTGAAGCTCGTATTGCTGAGCTGCTTCGCGCGTGGTGTCGGAAACCAGCCAGTAAAGTAACTCCACTGGATCGACGGTTTCTCGGCGTTCATATTCACTGCCGCGTTCCGTGATGATGTACGCGAAAGTGTGACCACGTTGTTCGATATGGGGGCCGCCGTCGTTTGTCGCGGATGTTGCGAATCGCTTATACACTGCATGTACATCGAATGGCTGCACCAAGGCGTCGAAATTTGCGCGAAGTGATTCAAGTGTCACAGCGATGAGTGGCATAACTAGTGTTTATGCGGACCTGCATAACGTCGGTCCCGGTCCGCATATTGTGAATTGGCCGAGGGATCGGATCGGCCACAACGTCCTTTGAATAATCGACTTACGGAGGCGGTCTCATTTTTCGCTGCGGGACATTGGACCGCCCGCTGGGGTCGCCTAATGTTACGGCCATCGGAAAAAGCTCCGTCGTCAGTAAACTGTGTCGCAGTGTTCAAGGCGAATCGTCCTTTCGATGATCAAAGATGATTGCCGAATTAGAACAACCGATGAAGCGATTGTCAACAAAAACTTGCTCCGCGACGAAAGGTTGAAAGGTTGAACTTTGTGCCTGAACGAGTCCCGGCAAGCCTGGAATAAATTTGCCAGTCCTCGACCCCGCGCCCATTCCGGCATAGAATGGATAGAGAGATCGGAGGAACTCGATTATGAACCGCACCACTGCCCCTGTCCCACCGGTCGCCGTCGATGTGACGGTGATCCTCACCGCGATTGTCCGTTCGGAACCCGACGTCGGAGGCTTCTCCGCTTCGATCCCCGCACTGCCCGGTTGTCACACCCAGGGTGAAACCTTGGACGAAGTCCGGGCGAATCTTCGCGAGGCCGCCGAAGGGTGGCTAGCTGTCGCTCACGACGACGGTCTCGCGCGCGAAGCGGCGGGGGGAGGCCCGTGAAGATCATTTCCGGCAAACGGTTGTGCCGCGTTCTTGAACAGGGTGGGTGGACTCTTGCCCGCATCAATGGCAGCCATCACATTTATCGACACGCCGCGACCGGTCGGCGAACCGTGGTGCCCGTCCACGCGAACCAAGACCTGAAGCCCAGCACTCAGCGCGGTATCATGCGCGATGCAGGACTAACCGATGATGATCTTTGATGCGAATAGAGGATGGCACTGCTCCCGCACCAGCCTGATTTCCAAACACGCGCGCTAAACCCGGCTGGAGAGCCACTTCTTGAGCGAACTTTGACTCTCGGTCGAGGGTTGGCCTGCGAGCAAGTTAGCGACGCTGATATCTTCGTCGAGTGCGGGCCAGTGGATACCCCGCCCTCCGCCGATTAACCGCCATGTCTTTCGTTCGTCGGCCGATCCGTGCGCGAGCCGCGGATACCAAGCCAGCGGCGCGGCAATCGTGCGACCATCGGACAACTCGACTGAGAGTGTATCCTGACTGACGTTGACCTGGGTCGCGAGAGCCTCGCGAGTTTCAATCGTGGAAGAACTCATTCCAACCCTCCCTAAGCTGCACCTGATACTCCTCGAATAGTTCGCGAATGCGTACATTTACGGTACGCGGCCCTTACGTCCCACTATCGCTCCGCTGCGCGTCGCGGCTAACCGTCTATCGCAAAACCAGGAAAATATTTACGGACATTCCCATAACGGACCCACGCGGAGAATCGTCGGCATACGACTATATTACATTGCCCCCCTGGTGAAGGGCAACAGATATCATTGCGTGCCGTAAAGTTTGCACCTGTGCGGATGGCGATTTATGGTAAAATCGGGCGGTGCGTATACACGGTTGCGTACCCGACCATTTCCCTCCATTGCCCCACTCATGGACCCTGTTGACCTCCGCCGGTTTCTTGACTCCGCCTCTGCGGCGCAGGATACATTGCAGTCCTGGGGGCTTGTCGATTTGCATCGGGGCCACGGAAATCTCGTTCGTATGGCCCTGTCGGGCGTGACGCTCGATCTGTTGGCCGTGATCTGCGAACAACTGACCGAACATCTGCCGCGGCTCAGCGATCCTGACATGGCCCTCAATAACCTGGATCGGTTTCTGGAGTCGGCCCGCAATCCTTTGTCGGTCGCGGCGTTGTTTGAGCGCGACCGAGAGGCCTTGCCGATCTTGCTGCGGATGTTCTCCACGAGCCAATACCTGAGCGACCTGCTCATCACCGATCATGGAAGTTACGACCTGCTGCGAATGACCGAAGGCCAGCCGGTCCTGCGAGAAGTTCTCATCCGTGAACTTTCGAGCGAAGTGACCGCTCTCGCCGATGAGACGCTCGTGATGGCCGCCTTGCGGCGTTTCAAACGGCGGGAAACATTGCGAATTGGTTACGGCGACATTGTTCGTGACCAGCGGATCGAAATTGTCACGCGACAAATTTCGCATTTGGCCGACGCAATTGTCGAAGGTGCTATACAGGCGGCGCGAAAAATCCTCGTGATGAAACGGGGTGAGCCGCGCGATGCCAATGGAAAGCCTGCCCGTTTTGTCGTTCTCGCAATGGGAAAACTGGGTGGCGAAGAACTGAACTACGCCAGCGATATTGATCTCATTTTTCTGTACGACGGTAATGGCACAACCGCTGGCCCCCGCTCGCAACCCAACGGCGAATTCTTTGAGCGGCTGGCTCGCGACGTTCTCAAACTATTGGGACAGCCGACGGAGTTGGGTTCCGCCTATCGCGTGGACATGCGATTGCGGCCCGGCGGAGCGAACGGTCCCATCGTGATGAGCCGCGACGACGCACTCCATTATTACGACACCGTCGGTCGCACCTGGGAGCGACAGGCGTTCGTCAAAGCCCGCCCCATCGCGGGCGACATGGACCTCGGCACCAGTGTGCTTCAACAACTGCGCACCTGGGTTTATCGCCGCTATCTTAGTCGGGCGGACATCAGCGGTATCAAAGCCCTCAAACGGCGGATCGAACATCGGGCACAACTGGAAGGTGCCGACGACCGCAATGTCAAAACGGGTCGTGGCGGAATTCGCGATGTCGAATTTGTGATTCAGTTTTTGCAATTACTCAACGGTGCCGACCTTCCCGACTTGCAAACCGGTTCGACCCTCACCGCGCTGGCCAAACTTGAACAGACTGGCTGTGTCACCCATCAAGAGCGGACGTTACTGGAGGAAAATTACGCCTTTCTCCGCAAGATCGAACATCGGCTGCAAATTATGTTCGACTTGCAAACGCACGTCATGCCCGCCGCCGAAGAAGAACTTCGCAAGTTGGCAATTCGGATGAGCTACACGACGACGGGCGACCACACTGCGCTCGAGATGTTTCTCGATGACCATCGCACCAAGACCGAGCTAAATCGCAAGATACTCAATCACTTGCTGCACGACGCCTTTGCAAATGATGCCGAGCCAGAGCCGGAAGTTGATCTCATTCTTGATCCCGATCCTTCGCCGCAACGGATTCAGGATGTCCTGGGCCGTTATCCCTTTCGTGATATAAATTCGGCCCACAAGAATTTGATCGCACTTGCGGCAGAGAAAATCCGTTTTCTGTCCACGCGCCGGTGTCGCCACTTTCTGGCGGCGATTGCTCCCCGCCTGCTCGGTGCTGTGGCTGACACGCCCGACCCTGACGCAGCCTTGGTCAATCTCAGCCGCGTCAGCGATTCACTCGGTGGCAAAGGTGTTCTGTGGGAACTCTTCAGCTTTAATCCACCGACGCTGAAACTGTTTGTCGAGTTGTGTGCCCTCAGTCCGTTTCTCTCCGACATGTTGACTAGTAACCCCGGCATGATCGACGAACTGACCGACAGTCTCGTTCTCGACCAATTGCCCACTCGCGAGTGGCTCGGCGATGTGCTGGCCGATTTGTGTCGTTCGGCCGAAGATGTCGTTCCCATTTTTCACAGTTTCAAAAACGCGCAGGTCTTGCGGGTTGGCGTACGGGACATCCTGGGCAAAGAGGACGTGCAAGCGATCACCGATGCCTTGTCGGCCGTTGCGGAAATCTGTTTGCGGCAAATTGCCATCGGCGAATATGAAAAACTGGTGGCCAAGTATGGTCAACCAAGGATTGGCGAAGGTCACCGCACCGGAGAACCGTGCGAGTTGATTATCGTCGGCCTGGGAAAATTCGGCGGTCGCGAGTTGAATTATCATTCTGATCTTGATTTGATGTTTCTGTTTGAAGCCGACGGGACGACTGCTCCGACGCGGGTGACACGAAAAAGCGTCGAGATCACCACGAATCAACATTTCTTCGGCGAATTGGGACAGCGAATCGTGAAAGGGGTCAATCTGCTGACGCCCTACGGCCGCTTGTACGAAATCGATCCTCGCCTGCGTCCGACCGGAAAAAATGGCCCCTTGGCAACATCGCTCGCCGAATTTGAGCGTTATTATTCCAGCGGACAGGGACAACTGTGGGAGCGACAAGCGTTGTGTCGCGCTCGCGTCGTGGTTGGTTCGCCACGCGCGAGCCTTGTGACGATGGACGCCATTGGCCGGGCTGCATTTTCGCCGCCAATCACGGCTGACGATTTGCTCGCGATGCGTCAAATGCGAATGCGACTCGGCGAGACGGCGGGCAAACACGACCTCAAGCGGGGGCCGGGGGGAATCGTCGATCTCGAATTCATCGTGCAAGCCTTGCAACTGCAACACGGAGAGGCGACCCCGTCCGTTCGTGTTCCCAACACGCTCGACGCGATGACGCAGCTTCGCCACGCGGGCAAGTTATCGGCGGACGACGCAGAATTCCTCGCCCACAGTTATCGCGGCTTGCGAAAAATCGAGGCCAAATTACGGTTGATGCACAGCACGTCGCGGGACGAACTGCCCGACGCCCCGCTGGAACAAGAAAAACTCGCCCGCCTCTCCGGCAACCGCGATCGGGCTGCCTTTCTGGCGGAATGCAGCCGCATCCTGGCGGAAAATCGCGTGCGGTTCGAACGGTTTTTTCCGGAAGAATCGGAAAGAATCGGGTCATAAACTATTGTCATCTTTCGCGGATAGGCTGTGAATTTATTCAAGAGGACTGGTGTTTTTGAGAGGCGCGCGCTAAAACTTGTAGATGACAACAAAAAATACTTCGCAGACCGCTCGGGTGAATCGGCCACATCGTTCGCAAGTCGAGATGCAATTGTTCTCGCTGGACCAAATGTTGCCCGCCGAGCATCGCACCCGGACCGTGTGGGTCTTTGTCCAAGGACTCGATGTGGAGCCGTTTTATGCGGGCATCGAGGTCTCCGACAACACGCCGGGTCGTAGTGCCATTGCTCCAAAGATTTTGACTGATGACGAACGAGGAATCACGAATTGCCGACTCGATTCGAGAAGTGTTTCGAGGTGTCGCGTTGGGCCAAGGCATTGGTCTGCGGCAAGGAAATGGCCTCGATGACTACGAAGACGCGAGAACTCTGGCGGAATATCGATTATTGGACGAAAAACACGACTGGGAAAAGATATCAACGGACGACCTGAATAGTTACTCCTGTAGTCTCGCTTTTTTTGATTCGGACGGAATGCGGTTTCATTTGCCCGCCTATTTGATCGCCGATCTTAAAGGGCAATTAAATACCAGCCTTTTGTTTCATCTCGCCTACATCGGCAATGAAGCAGGGTTCCGATTTGGCGCATTGTCAGTCGCCCAGCGTCGTGTTGTTCGCGAATTTTTATCGATGCGCCTTGCATATCCCGATCATGAGTTTGAACGTGCGATGATTGAGGAAGCGTTGAGAATTTATTGGAAACCGGCTGAGTAATCAGTTTGAAGTTCGTTCGTTTTGCGATTTGTTTTTTGCGTTAAACGCCATACCTTTTGTTTTTCACCTTCTCCGCCGTTGCTGATGATACTTCCAGCCGGGGATGAAAAAGCAACCGGCCGAAACGATCCCGAACAGGGTTAGGCCGATCTCCGGAAAAATTGCCATCAACCCAGAGGTGAGAAACAGTGCGGCCGCTTGCACGTAGAATGTTCCCGTGAGAATGCCCGCCTTCACGACAAAGACCATTCCGCTGATGATACCAAGGACGGGCGACAGTTTAAGCACCGGCAGATCGAGCAGCATCTCTAAGAAGAACAGAAAAATGCTGCCGATGATGCTCGCCCCCCAGGCGTGGGCGATCTGTCGCTCGACGAACGTGACCGGTCCCGCCCGCCGGCGAATGGCCCAAAAAATCGGTGCCCACACGAAAAAACCGCCGGACCAAATCAGCAACAGTGGCCAGGGCGATTCAACTTTCTTCCATTGCAGCCAATTCGTGACGAGGCAGATCGCGAGCAATACGACGCTGTGCCACATCCACAACAGACCCCAACTTTCCAGTACCGTGGCATGATGCGTCTCGCGAAACAGCCGCGCAATAATCTGACTAATTCCGCCGCTGCGAGCGGCAATCGGTTCGCCCGAAAGGTATGCCTGCAAATCGTCCGCGAACGCCGCCGCCGACGGATAACGCAACTCGGGCGGTTTTTGCAACGCCCGCAAGGCGATCATTTCCAATTCTGGGTCGGCCTTCGGATTGATGACGCGAGGCGGTAAAGGGTCTTGTTCGAGAACCATCATCAAGGTGTCGAGGGGCGATGCGGCCTGAAACGGCGGGCGACCGGTCAACATCGCGTACAAGACGGTCCCTAAACTGTACACATCGCAGGCCGGGCCAACCGTCCCGCGACTGCCCGCAGCTTGTTCGGGTGCAATGTAACTCGGCGTTCCTAAGATCGCGCCGGTTTGGGTGAGACTCAAAAAAGACTCCGCGTCGGCGTCGTTGTTCGGAAAAGTCTGTTGAGGATTTGTCCCCACCTTATGTTTTCCATGGGAACCCGAGTTCGATCCGTCATTGAACCGCTTCGCCAAACCAAAGTCCGTAACATGGGGTTGTCCCTGTTCGTCGAGCAGGATGTTCGACGGTTTGATATCGCGATGCAGGACACCCTGCTGATGGGCAAAGTGAATCGCACGCGAGACGGTCGCGAGCAACTTGGCCGCATCGCGGGCGTTCAGCGGTCCGTCCGAAAGTCGCTTGGCGAGCGTCGTGCCTGCCACAAACTTCATACTGAAGAAGGGCTTGCCATCGTTCTCGCCGACTTCATAGACGGGCACAATGTTCGGATGATCGAGTCGGGCGGCCGCTTCGGCCTCGGCTCGGAAGCGGGCCAATTCTGCGGAGGACGCCAAATCACCACGCAGGATCATTTTCAACGCGACCAAACGATTGAGGCTCAGTTGGCGAGCCTTGTACACGATTCCCATCCCGCCCCGGCCGATTTCCTCCAAGAGTTCGTAATCGTCAAAGCGGGTGCCGATGATTTGTAATGTTGGCGTTGGTTGATTGTAGATGGCTGCTAACGGAGCGGTTCGAGAAAAATTGGATTGCGATAGTGCCGAGGGTGGTTCTGGGGAGCGGCTCGATTGCATTCCGACCGCTTCGGCCAGCATGAACGCACCCCATAACTCGCGGAGGTCGTTGGCGAGTTGAGGATGTTCGGCGGCGAACGCGCGATAATCGACCGATTCTCCCGCCCGATGTGCGACCGCCATCCGCTCCAGGATCACAGCCAGATGTTCATCGTCAGGCGAGGACTCAGTGGCAGATTCGTTTGGCGGCGAGGATCCGATGGGAGGCATTGACAATTTAACGAAGAATGTTCGCCACAGAGATACGAGAGGTAAGAGAAGTTTAGTATTTACGTTTTCTTCAAAATCTCCAACACTCGCTTCCAGGCGTCATCGCGACCTTTCTTATTGGCCTCATTGGCGGTCGGGTCTTGACCGGCTCGCATGAAACCGTGACCGGCTCCTTCGTAAGTCACTGGTTCATAGGTCTTTTCCGCTTTCTTCATTAACTCGGTTGATTTCGGGATGGTCGCCGATACTCGGGCGTCGTTGCCGCCGTAAAAACCGTAGACCGGTGCTGCGATGCGGCCGATGTCTTCTTCTTTTTCGGGACCGGTGCCATAAAAGACCATTGCCGCTTTGATCGCCTTATTGTTGGTGGCAAAGCGAAAACTTTGACCACCGCCCCAGCAGAATCCGGCGACCGCGACTTTCCCGTTTGCGGCGGGCAACTCGCCGACATATTTCGCAACGGCGTCAAGATCGGCCGTGACTTGCGCGGGGGGCAAGCCGGAAACCGCGCGATTGATCGCGTCCTTGGCGAACTCTTCGGTTCCGCCACCTTTCGGTGCCATGCCCGACAGAAGGTCAGGGGCAATCGCAATGTAGCCCGCTTCGGCGAGGTCGTCGGCCACACTACGGGCCCAATCAGAGAGGCCGAAAATCTCGTGGATTAAAACGACGGTCGTGGCTTTGTCTTTGACTTCGGGATAGACGATGAAGCAATTGACCTCGCGAGTTCCTTGTTTGACTTTGACCCATTCTTGATGACGGGGGGACTTTTCGAGTTTAGCCTTCGCCCAATCTTGGGCGGTCGCGGGAAGCGACGTGCAAAGGGCAAAGGGCATGGCCAGAATCAGCATTAGAACGGTTTTCATGGGTCATTCTCCCTATACAGTTTGGGGTGACAGGTAAAAATCTGCTTTGGTGCTCGTCGAAGCTACCAATTCAATTGCCGAGGTTCATCGCATTACAGCCCGAAGGGCTGAAGAGGGGTCGCTATCGAAATACTGCTGGTACTATGAAAAATATCTGACTGCAATCACTTTACTTGCTAGCACGACAAAAAGCCACCGGTGCGATTGCCCAGTCTTCCTAAACCGTCGTTTTTTCGGTTTAGTACGTGGCATGACCAAATTAGGCAATCTCAGAAGACCTTGCCGATTTTTCCGATCACAAAGATTCTTCAAAGTCTGCGGGTTAGGTTGTCGATACTCATTGTGCCGATTGCTACGCTGCGAATTGCGCGGAAACCGTGCGCTTCGCGACGACAGCATTGGACCGGGGGGAAACGGTCCTATCAGCTTGGTCTGTGGTTGGGAAAATCCGAAGGTTCGTGGATGGTCGATCCGCCGTGTGCGGTTCGCGATCTCGTTCGTTTGGTTGATGAACTATGACCGACTCGATAGGAACGCCGCGCTCCGGTTCAGTTGTTGCCGGACGCGACCTACGTTCCACACCAATTCGAGGAAGGGATGGCAATGAGACGGCATTCACTCACCGCTTGGGCGGCATTAACCTCCGCACTGGTCTTCATCAGCGGTTGCAATCCACAACAGCCCTTCTATTTCAAAGAAGATGGAAGCATGTCCCATTACATGGACATTGCTACCAAGATCGAACACCCCGACGTCAATCAGTGCAGCCTGAATGAGGTCGAAAAGACCCGCGCGCCGCTGACGTTGGAAAATACGAAGTTCGATGAGACGTGGGACTTATCGCTCGAAGAAGCGACCAAGATCACGCTCGAGAACAGCAAGATCATGCGTTCGCTTGGCGGACGGATCACGCTGAACTCTTTACAGACGTTGGCCGCGCGGCCAATCATCGCACCAGTGGGAGAAGCGGTCCTCGCGGGTGCAGTGGCCTCGGTCTACGGACCGGGATTGCAGGAATCCAGCCCCGGCGGATTGTTCAGTGATCCTGACAGTTCACAGGTCGGCGTGGAAGGCGCACTGGCCGCGTTCGATGCGCAATTTCAAAGCAGTGCGATCTTTAACAAGACCGACCGGATGCAAAACGTCACGCCCTCGCCGTTCTTTAGCCCCGTGCTGCAACAGGACGTCGGCCAGTTTTCATCTGGATTCACAAAATCGACCGCATCTGGTGCTCAGTTCTCCCTCTTCTCGAACTCGACGTACACCGACAGCAACAGCCCGACTCGTGCGATCTCGCACGACTGGCAAACGAACATGACCCTCGGCGTGGTGCAGCCTTTGTTGCAAGGTGCCGGAACAACGTACAACCGAATTGCTGGGCCGTATCATCCGAATTCACAAACGGGCAACGTCGGCAATCCGCAGTTTGACGGAGTGATGCTCGCCCGCGTGAACACTGACATCTCGCTGACGAACTTCGAGATCGGCGTTCGCAACTTGATTACCGATGTGGAGAACTCGTACTGGGAACTCTACTTTGCCTATCGCAACTTAGAAGCCCGCCGCATTGGCCGCGACAGTGCCTTGGCCACTTGGCGCACGACGCACGCGAAGTTTTGTGCTGGCTCGAACGGAGGCGAGGCCGAAAAGGAATATCAAGCTCGCGAACAATACTTCCAGTTCAGTGGCGAAGTTGAATCAGCCTTGAGCGATCTGTACAAAGCTGAAAACCGCCTGCGCTACATCATGGGCTTGTCGGCGACCGACGGACGGCTGATCCGCCCGAAGGACGAACCAGCTTCCGCGAAGGTTGTGTTTGACTGGTGCCAAATTCACTCGGAAGCGTTGTGCCGCAGCCCGGAACTTCGCCGTCAAAAGTGGCACATCAAGAGCGACGAGTTGCAATTGTGTGCGGCCAAGAATCTGCTCCTGCCCCGTTTGGACGCCATCGCCCAATACAGCGTCAACGGAATTGGCGAAGACTTGATCAAATCGCGGGAAGGGAGTGGCGGCGTGGTCGGTGGAAACGCCTTTGACCAGATGACCGACGGTCAATTTCAAGAGTGGGAACTCGGTTTGAGGTTCAGTATGCCGATCGGCTTCCGCAAGGAATTGGCCGGTGTTCGCAACCGCAACCTGAAGATCGCCCAAGATCGGGCCATCTTGCAAGACGGAGAGTTGGAACTGTCGCATCAGTTGTCGGACGCCGTCCGCGACCTCGATACGCAGTACGCTCTCATGCAAACGAACTTCAACCGCTTGATCTCCAGCCAGAAGCAAGTGGACGCGATTCAAGTGGCCTATGAGGCCGGTGCGAAGGACGTAACGTTTGACGTGTTGCTCAACGCTCAACGTCGTCGTTCCGATGCCGAAGCCTCGTACTATCGAGCCTTGATCGACTACAACAAGGCCATCGCGAACGTCCATATTCGCAAAGGCTCGTTGCTGGAATACAACGGTGTTTACTTGGCCGAGGGACCGTGGCCCGCCAAGGCCTACTTCGACGCTGAGAAGCGTGCCCGGCAACGTGACGCCAGCACCTATATGAACTATGGTTACACGAATCCAGGGGTTATCAGCCGCGGACCGGTAAATCAAGTTCAATCGAACGGTGGTGGGGTCAGCAGCAATCCGGGCGACATCGCTCCAGGCGTTCCGACCATGCCGAGAGAAGAAATCGTCACGCCGCCTGGCGACAAAGGCAAGCCGACTCCTAAGAAGGCCGCGCCGATGGACGACACGATGCCGCAAGCCAAACAACCACGTCAAGTGAATCCCAACGGCCGCGTCAGCGTCAGCCGCCCGACGAACAGCGGTCCCATGAATAGTGGCCCGACGAGCAGCGACAACTATGCAGGCCGCATGGGCCGAGGAATCAACACCATCGAATCGAACAACCATGCCCAAAACGACAGCGGCGCAAACAACTATACTGCGAACGCCAACAGCCCGAGCGGCTATGAAGCCTACGAGGATCAATCGGCTCCAGCATCTTATCGAGCTACTGCAAGCCGAGCGACATCACAACGTTAATTCGCTGGCGACGGAGTGCGGCGTCTCCCGCCGCCATGTTTTTCGTGATCTTGAATTGCTCAAACCATCGAGCGTCCCGTTCATTGACGGTCCCTACCAAACGCACAGACAACGAAAACCGAAGCTATAGCTCCGGGACGACGGTGCGAGACTGTCGCGATACGCACTGCGACAATGGGTCACGTTGCAGTTCCAGTAGCCGCCGCGAACCAAGTGATGCATTCCGGACCGCGATCTTTGAGGATTACTGAAAGGTCATGCCCCTCGACGTATTCCATGACCAGATACCAAACACCCCGTTGTACGCCAGCATCAAAGGCTTGTACGATGTTCGGGTGGGTCAATTTGGCGGCGGCCTTCACTTCCCGCTGAAAGCGTTTGACGCTCGCTTCGTCTTTCGTCATTGCCGCCGGGAGTAGTTTGACGGCCACCTGACGATCCATGTGTCGATGGCGAGCCTTGAAAACTTGGCCCATGCCACCAGAGCCGATCCTGGCCAGCAAAACATAGTCGCCCCAAGACCAACGGCGTCTTGCTGCCCGACAGGAGTTCTACTTCCTGGAAAGCGTTGAATAATTCCCGTTTTCGGAGCAGGGTTGAGAAGCCCGCACCGTTTTGAGGACGTTCAGCCGCAGGTAATTCTGCCCAAAGACTACGCAATTCGTCGGCCGTCATCAAACCGGATGCGACGACCAAGTTACCGAATTGTTTGTTGTTGAGTGCCACAATGGAGACCAGTAAGAAAGAGTCACGTCGCCAAAGTCGTCCATCCGCCCATCATAGTCAACAGCCCACGTAGCTTGTAACCTGATTGCAACCGCCCCTGTCGTCAACCAACGAACGAACTTGCTACTACATTTACATTCCAAACTCACAGAGAACCCTCGGCTTTCGAACAGAATTGGCCGCTAAGGCGACCATTATGAAAGAACGATATCGTTTGTTCGGCGTTTCCATGACACTCACCATTACTTGAGCAAGCCGTCGTCTTGCTCGGTCCGTTTAGCGTTACGGAAGACTTCTTCAAGGGTGGTGATGCCGCGCATGGCCTTCATGATGCCGTCGCTGTAGAGCGTTCCCATCCCTTGCGCAATGGCTGCTTTACGAATGTCCTGAGTCGAGGCACCGGTGAATGCGAGTTCGCGAATTTTCGAGGTCATCATCATGAGTTCAAAGATACCCAAGCGGCCGCGGTAACCGCTCTTTTGGCAATGGTTACATCCGCGACCTTTCATAAAGGTCGCCTTAGCGGCCAACTCGGGCGTGATCCCGGCCGTTTCTAAAACGGCGTCGCTCGGTGTGAAGGGGTGTTTGCATTTGGAGCAATTCACACGGACGAGCCGCTGGGCCAACACGGCGATTACAGAACTGGCCACAAGGTACGACGGCACGCCCATGTCGATCATCCGAGTGATCGCTCCTGGCGCGTCGTTCGTGTGCAACGTGCTGAAGACCAAGTGGCCTGTCAGGGAGGCTTGAATACCCATCTGAGCCGTTTCAGAATCGCGCATTTCGCCGACGAGAATGATGTTCGGAGCTTGTCGCAACATGGCGCGAATGATGCGGGAAAAATCCAAGCCGATGTTGTGTCGCACCTCGACCTGATTCACGCCGGGAAGATAATACTCGACCGGGTCTTCGGCCGTGATAATCTTGACATCGGCCCGATTTAATTCGTTGAGAGCCGCATACAGCGTCGTCGTTTTACCCGAGCCGGTTGGGCCGGTCACGAGAACAATCCCGTTGGGACGCTTAATTAGGTTCTTGAAGTTTTTGAAATCGGCTTCGGAAAGGCCCAGTTGTCGCACGCCGACCTTGATATTGTCTTTGTCGAGAATCCGCATGACGGCCGATTGACCATGATTCGTCGGCAGCAAACTCACCCGCAGGTCAAGCTCCTTGTCGCCGACCGTGACCTTGATCCGACCATCCTGCGGACGGCGACGTTCGGCAATGTCGAGCTTCGACAGAATTTTAATACGGGACAGAATCGCCCCCAACAATCGTCGCGGCGGACAGTCGCGTTCGACCAACATCCCGTCGATGCGATAGCGCACGCGAACGCGATCCTCGAACGGTTCAATATGAATGTCCGACGCTCGCAACTGGACCGCTTCGGTGATGATTAAGTGGACCAGTTTGACGATGGGCGCGCTGGCCTCATCGACGGTTTCATCGGAGGAAATCGACTCGGCTTCTGTCTCGGTGAAGTCAATCGCCGTGTCGGTGAACTCTTGCAACATCGAGTCGGTCGTGTTGTCGTCCACCTTGCCATAGTAACGATTGATTGCTTCCAGGATATTTTCACGCGGAGCCAGCACAACTTCGACATTGCGATTGAGAATGAACCGCAATTTTTCGCGAGTGTCATAATCGAGCGGATCACTCAAAATGACTTTCAAACTGCCGTCTTCTTCGGACAGGGGCAGCACGATATTTTCCCGCGCGACGCTTTCCGGCAAAATTTCGATCACCGACGCGGGAATCGAAACATCGGCCAGATTGATGAAGTCCATGCTGTGTTCTTGGGCCATTGCCCGCATGACTTCTTCGCCCGTCGCGTAACCCAATCGCACAAGCTCGTCGTGCAGCTTCTTATTGGTCGCCTTGGCGATCTTGTGGGCCTCGGCCAATTGATCCTGACTGACGACCCTTTGACGAAGCAGGATGTCGTAGAACTTGGCTTTGGCCATGCGAACGGTCTCTCGAAAAGCGGGGAGTGGGTCGGGCAATCGCGCCGTGATGGACTATTTTAAGCAGGTTCGGCGAACGCCGAGCGCGAAGGGATATTAAACCCTTATCCAGTCCAGACTAACGGCGAAATTAACCCCTGTCAACTAAGGGCAATGCGAAGAACGGGGCGTTTTTTCGGACGTTTTGCCGATTCTGGAAACGATTCTTCCCGAAACCGATGTCGCGTTTCGCAACATTCGGTATACTGACGACGAGGGCGGACGTTGGCCCGAAATACCGAACCGGTTGATCCCGCGTCTCCTCTTCTCTTTTCTTCTGTCCCTAACCGAGACATTCTGGTCTATGCCCGTCAATTCCTCCTCGCGAATCGTTGCCTTCCTTCTCTTGTCGAGCTTATCGTGCTTGTTGTCGGGTTGCGGCAGTACGCCTCCTCCACCGCGAACGGGCGACATGATCAAGGATGAAATGCTGTCCCTCAATGAAGTTTACATTACCGAAAAGACACACCAGCAAGTGATTGCGCCCGGTGGCAAAGGTCGCTTTCACGATCCGATGACGGGCGAAACTTGTTGGCCCGCCCACTGTTGCAACTTGCCGGACTGTCCTGGCCGTTCGGCCGACGGGACGCCGTTTTTGTTCGTAGAAGTTGATAAGAGCATCGTTGATAAGCCGGACGGCACAACCGGTTTTGATGCGGCCGCTTTTAAGGCCGGCTCGAAGCCGAGTGACGGATATTGTCCCAAATGTTGGGAAGCGAATAAACTCGGCAGCCTTCCCCGCGAGCAGCGCGAGAAGTGGTTGCAAAACGTCAAGCTGTATGAACTCCCTGCCTCACTTGCCCGTCGCAAGGAGTTGGAAGCAGAACTGAAAAAATGGAACGCCGAAATTCAGATTCGCGTCAATCGTCCCCTTCCGGCCAGCGTCAAAGCCGACCAAGAGGAAAAAAAATAGTCCCGTAGGTCAGTGCCTGTGGCCTGACCATTGAGTATAATGTAAGCAGCCAACTTGGCCACATAGCCAATTTACAACCTTAATCGACATCATTGAAATCCAGGAGACCGTCCGATGGCCCGCAAGAAAAAGTCCGACACCGCACCCGCCAAGGAATCGAAGAAGGCCCCATTGCCCGTTGTTGTTGAGGAATGTCACGAAGAATCGCACGAATGTTGCGAGCATGGCGCAGAAGGGATCTCGCTGGAAGTTCAATCATTTCTGAGCCGTCGCGACGATCTGGCGGAAAAGCTGGCCCGCGAAATCGAGACGACCGAATTAAAACTGGCCGAGTTAAAACGATCGGCCGCGCTGTTGTTTCCGGAACGACACGGCCATCACGCCGACACCGGCGCGGCGGGTTAGAATCGGATCAGAAACCAATGTCGCCTTTCGCACCGCGAAGGGGGTCGGGAGTCGGTTTCGCGGTAAAACCTTTCTATTGCCGAACGACTTCACCGCGAAACTGACTCCCGACCCTTTTTTCGTAGGTCTTCACCGTTGTGTAACAACGACAGGATCCGTAATCGTTTTAACGGCCCGGTTCTACTTTGGGCGCACTGGCGGCGGGTTTGATTTTGGCCGCCTCCGCGTCCCTCTTTTCCTCTTCGCGTTTGTCACTTTCGATTCTGTATTGCTGATGGGAAAGAATCTGGATTCGATTGCGAATGTCTGCGGCAACCTCGGTGAGGATGTTGCATTTGCGTTCCAGTCTTTCTTTCCACTGCTTAGTCTGGTCGGATGTTTGATCGCTATTGTTCGGTCCCAAGCGGCGTTCGAGATCCGCCTCGTGCGCGGCCGTCAACACTTTCTCGTATTGTTTGGTCAGGACGGCCAACTCGATTTTTCGGAGGATCGCATCAGGGTCCGATGGGGCAGGCGTGCTGGTTTTTT
Organism: Planctomycetaceae bacterium; assembly: GCA_043738845.1. Lineage (GTDB taxonomy): Bacteria > Planctomycetota > Planctomycetia > Pirellulales > DASRSE01 > DASRSE01. Next base: position 5,466 of record JAYUFG010000529.1, on the reverse strand, counting down.
CCACCGGACCTTCGGCGGCCGACATCGGGCCAGCAAACATGGCCAGCAACAAAGTGGCGGCAACGGCTGTGAGGGCAAGAGACTTGTTCATGGCAGGTTCGTCCTGTGGGTTGAGGGAAAAACGTGATCTAACAGAAACATCGTCGGCGGTTGCGGTCGCAAAAAACGGCGAGCCGGAGGGCGTTAGCCCCCGGAGCCGCAGCGTGATCGAGGTTCACTCCGGGGGCTGACGCCCCTGTCGTTTCGTTTATACACAATTCTTATCTTATTCGTTCGGTTCAATCTCCCGATGTACCGTTGCAACACATTTGCGTGGACCCCGGAGGGGTCGCAGCGATTAGCCGGTAAAAATCGCCCCGCATGTTTTGCATCCCGGAGGGATGTCAGCTTACCGCACCAATGTTGGTTTGTCTCGCGGCTCGCTACGACCCCTCCGGGGTCGAACGTCGCGAGTTGGGCTTTCCGGTGGTGTCGCTGCGCTCAACCACCGGCTAATGGCTATCATCCCTCCGGGATGGAAATACTTGTGCATCAACGACAGGCTTACGCCCACCGGCTCAGACGATTTCATATCGCTAACAAGTTGCCAAACTCCTTTCATTTCTGCGAACGCATGTTTCGCAAAATCGCCTCGCGGAGTTGTGCCGCCTGTTCCCGAAGTACGTTTTGTTTCAGTTCGAGTTTTGCGACCTCGGCCTTTTGCTCGGCCTCGGACAAGCCTGTCTTCGCTGGTAGCAACGCCATCTCGGTTTGCAAGTCCTGCAAATCGTTGAGTGCTTTTTCCAATTGTTGCTGCGCGACCTTGAGTTCAATCTCCTGCAAGGGGTCGGCGACCGGGGCGTGCTTGGGGGCTATGAGCGTGGGCGTCTTCGACCGTGAGAGGCCGAGTTTTTCCGCGGCCTCACAGTTGGACGTAAATGGCCCGTAGTAATGCAGCGTACTCGCGCCCAGATCATCCCATTGAACATAGAACGACCCGCCGGGGAGTGATAAGACCTCGCCCAGCGGGATGGCTTCCAAAGGCGGCTTTCCGGCTGGGAGGATCGGATGGGAAACGACATCAGGGCGCACACGGTAACTGCTTCTTGAAGTCGGATCATGCTCGAACAACTCGGCGAGATAATCGGTCGTAACCGGAGCCGCTTTGAGAAGTTTTTCGATCAGTTCGATCTGTTCCTTAGTGACCGATAACTTCGCGTCGTCCGACGGTGCCAGGATTTTGGCAATCGCTTCCGCCTCGGCAGGCGTGAAACTCCCGGTGATCTGTGCTTGGCCACCGGAAATTGCGGAGCGAATGATCGGTGCCGACAAGACCTTTCCATCAAACACAATCGCGAGTTGCTTGTCGATATTCGCACCAGTGATTTCCGCAAACCGTTTGGCACCCGCCTCACTGAGTGCCACGATGATCGATGTGCCGTTCGCGTCGGTACTAACCTTGGCATCAACCACGGCGGCCTCGTCGAGTAAGACGTCGCGTTGCAAGCGATACGGTTGCTTGCCGTCGTGGCTTGTCACGTCCATAGCGTTCTTATCATCCTTTTTAGCAACGAGGCGGAATTGCAGACGTGAAGTTTGAATGGGTAACGCCATACCTTTACTCGCAGTCTTCTTCAACGGTGCCCCTTCGACAAGTCGATACCGAATCTTCACGCCCGATGGTTTTTCGGCGACGCCCAAAATTTGCAGCACGCCCCGGCGATGCGTTCGCGTGTCGAGGATCAGATAGTTCGCCGGAAAATGATCGTCGCATGTGACCTCGGCGATTTGCGGAATGAAGTTCCAGTCGTGCATCGCTTCCTCGAAATCCTCTTTCAGCATCCGGGAGTCCGCCGTGTTGGGATCCCACTCCGCGTTGTTGGCGCGGAGGACGACTAGTCCCGGACACAGCAGCCCACACTTCACGACCTTGCCGCCCGCCGTGGTCACGAACGCAATGCCATCGACGTGGTTGTCGCTGGCCCACTTCAAGGCTTCGTCCTGCATTTTGGGGTTCGTAAGTGTATCGAGCGTGATGTTTTTCGGAACGGGTAATAGCTTGCCTGAATCCAAGCTGAGCGCACAATTCTCGTGCGTCGTTTGCAAATCATTTACGGTCTTCTCAATTGCCGGACCAAGGATCGACGACCAGATCTCGTCGGCGACGGGGACAACCGGATACGTTCCTGGATCCTTGACTTCAATCGTCACTGGTCCCGTTTCCAATTCGCCCTTCCATACGTGATCGCCCGGCGCGAAAGGCACATCGTCTCCCGGCAAGCGTAAGCGAACACGTAGCGTGTAGCGACCGGGTTTAACTTGGGCGACATAGCCTGCGATTGAGGGCAGATTTTTTGCGGTGTCAAAACTGAAGGCACCATCTTTAGTGGGGGCTTGAAAACTCAAACCCGCACTCTCGAACACCGCGACTTGTCCCGCTCCGAAGTAGCCTCCTTTCATTCCGATTCCGATCTCGTGTGACACCTTTGTGACCGGCACGGGTTGACCACTTGCATCGGTGAGGAGGCACTCGTCGTTCTGCCGGTAACTTGCCCCGTCAATGGAAATCGCATGGTCGGACACATTGCGAATATAAATGCGGAGTTTGAACGGCTCGCCGGGAGTAACTTCGAGGGCGGCCTGTAAGCCTTGTGTTCCTTCGCCATAGATCAGCGGCGGCGTGGCGGTCGTTTCGCTGCCCTGCACGAGTTTGTAGCGAAACTTCATTCCATTTTCGGTCCAGCCGTCTTTCTTTTCGCCGGCGACGCCCAGCACTTCCATCATGCCCACTTCGCCGCGCGCGGTTTTGAACAGGTAAGTGAGGGGCAGTTCCTTCTTCATCGGTGTCACTTCACTGTCAATGTGACGGACTCTCTGCATTTCTTTGGCAACTTGCTCGGCAGTGAAAGTATCCCATTTCAATTTCTCCGAATCCCGCTTGAAGATGCAACCGCGTCCTTCGATAAAGAATTGGTCCGCACTGCTGGTGGCCGACATATCGACCCCGCCTGCGTCCTCGATATTCTTTTCATCGAGGGCCGCTTCTTCCTTGGACGTGCCTGGACCGTTGCCAACGATGAAAACATTTCCGCTGTGGAACTGGAAGTATTGCGCGCGGCACGGCACGCCCTGCGGCAGGACGCGTTCCATCGCGGGACCGAAGTGGGGCTTGGTGTTGCTGGTGGTCTTATCAACGACAGCGGCCTTCTTCTCGTTTTTCTCCACCAGTTTGTAACGCAGCTTGACGCCGGTTAGGGCGTCGGGTTTCGCAATTCCGAGAACCTGCAACAAACCGGTCTTGTCGAAAGTCTTAAATCCGTACACACCCGGTGGGATGCGAGTTTCTGAACGGGGTTGGCTGGTCTTATGATCGGCGGCCTGCTGCGTAAACTTTTCCTCCAAAGCCGTCGCGGAAAGGTCCGACAAAGCCTTCGAATCAAGTTCCAGCAATTTAACATCCAAAATCGTGAGCGCGTTCAAATCGTTTTCGGTCGCGGGCTGAAAAACGTCCCCGTGCAATTTCCGGGCCTCGGTCGCCAGTGGCAGTTCGGACATCGGCGTGAGTTTGCCCGTCGTGAGATTCAAGCAAGCACCGTGGAAAGGAATCTCCCGCTCGACCACAGAGCCGAAAGTAGATTTCGTTTCGGTGTCTTCGGGCGGATCGACCGCGGCGGGCTTCTTCGCGGTACTTTGAAGGAGCTTGTAGCGAATTTTAACACCGCGCGGCATTTCGCTAATGCCCATGATTTGCAGGATGCCCATCCCGCCGGAGCGAGTCAAAAAGGCGAAGGTTTTCGATGTCCAGTTTTTTTTGGTGTCCTTGTACAACACTTCCGCACCGCAACTGTGATGTATCCAACTTGCAAGGGCATCAGAAGTTATTTTTTCCCAGTCATGGTCATTGATTTCTACGGAACCGAAACCAGATCGATCAGCCGTGCTCAATTGACAACCGCCGGCCTTGTTAAATGTTGCTGAGAAATCTGCGACGTCGAAATCGTCGTCCTCTCCCTTGGCGATAACTTTCCCTTTGTCAATATCGAACCACGGCCAAGGTGATTCATCATTGGCGGGGACGATCTGCTCAACCACGGGTCCAAACGCGCCCCATTTCTCTTCGCGTTGCGCCCATGACTGGACGGCTCGCAAGCGCACCTCGGCCTGCGCGCACTCGTTTTGTGACTTCACGAAGTCAGAATTGCTCATGTCGCCTGATTTTCTTTGGGCGATGATCGATTCAAATTTGCGCAACGACTCTTTCAAATCGCGATGGGCGGCCTGCAATTCTCCCATGTCAATTTGCATCACCCTCAATTCTTCGGCTCGAAAGGGTTCGGCTTGCAGCGTGGTAACCTTAGAACTCATTTCCTTAAGTGTCGCGTCCGAACGTGCGAGCTGCGATCGCATGTGCTTTGTTTCGCGATAAGTGACAGTTGATAACGGTGGATCACTGCCGAGAATTTCGTTGCCCACAGGCGACTTTTGCCCATTCGGAGCGTTCCCATTGCCCGCGATGGCCGTGGGGCGACTCCACGCAAGATCGGCCAGTCGGGGTGTGGCGGGATTGATTTTCGATTTCGGATCGGTCGTGAACGCACCGCGAATCTCGTTGTTTGGACTATTGGCGTTGTTGACGCTGTTCGCGACCCGCACGGAGATTTCACCCAGGCGGTCTTCCCCTTCTCGCCACGTGCCATTGAACCGCCGTTCGATCCGCGACCATTTCAATTGAATCTCGCCCGGCTGTTTGCCGACGGTATCGCTGAACGTGCCGGTGTACTCACCGTCGGTCGTTTTCTTCAGCACGACGCGGCCCCACTCGTCGCCTGACCACTCGCCGGAAATGTCGGGCGGTTCGAAAGAGGCCAGCAGAACGCCGAGCAGACCGATCCCGATTGCGGCCATCATCGTGAGGACTCCTTTGTAGCTGAACATGAATTTCCGCCAGCCAGCTCTATTCTTCGTCACAACCGGCAGCGACGCGGGCAGCGGCACACTCGCCGGTTGCTGCATGTGTGCCAAACAGCCTTCGAGCAACTCACTCACTTCTTTCGCCGAATTAAATCTTTTGGCCGGGTCTTTTTCCAACAAGCGGTTTACAATCGCGATGAACCACGGCGGCAGTTCGGGATTGAGCGACGCCATTGCCTTGGGAGCGTCATCGACCAGCCGCCGCAACGTCGCCAACATCGAATCGGTGCGAAAGGGCGAAACGCCTGTCGCCATTTCGTACAACACGCTGCCGAGACTAAACAGGTCCGACCGACAATCGAGCGGTTCACCCCGGGCTTGCTCGGGCGACATATATTGCGGCGTTCCCGCTATCACACCCCACCGCGTGAGCGTTACATCATCGGCCGCACGGGCGAGACCGAAATCGGTCAGCACTCAGGGCGATTGCATGTTAATTCTCGGAAAAACCGGCGATTAACCGCTCGAGGGTCTCGTCATTCCAGCCGCAGCGTTTGCGTTTGCCGCGAATGTTAT